>DASTHR010000195.1:0-5802 GCA_035718105.1 Burkholderiales bacterium | reverse complement strand
GCCCCGGGGGGCGGCCTGAGGCCCTCGTCCGCCAGCAGCAGATTCACCGCGTAGTCGCAGGCCACGTCCCAGCGGCGCTTCACCCGGTGGGAGCGTCGCGCGAAGTGCGCCAGCGCGCAATGCAGCGCCTCGTGGGCCAGCACGAACTGCGTCTGGCGCAGGTCCAGGCCGGAGATGTAAGCCGGGTTGTAGTGGATGGCCCGGGCGTCGGTGGCCGTGGTTTCGCACCAGTTCGTATCGGCGGCGCGCAGCGGCAGGTGCATAACCAGGGCGCCGATGAAAGGCTGCTCCAGGATCAGCCGCGTGCGGGCCGCGGCGAGCTTGGCCTCGAGCTGCGACCGACTGGATGTCATGAAAACAACACCGGGAGGCCAGCCGCCGGGGACCCCGGGCAAAAATCCATCCGGAACGCGCGCCTCATGAAATCACCCGGAGCGTCGCGCCACGGCGTGCTGCAGCCCGGGCTGAATCGTCACCGCGATCCCCGGGAACCCGGTGGCTAATCGCCTTTGCCTTCGCCATCCTTGCCGTTCTCGATGGCCCGCCGGGTGCGCTCCATCTCCTCGTTCAACGCCCGGGCACGATCCATTTTCGCCGTGTCGCCATCGCGCACCGCCTCGGCGACGAGTCGGGTGGTTTCCCGGCGCAGCTCCGCGTAGCGCAGCAGCAGCGCGAAGCGCTCCCGCGAAGGCGAGTTCTCCGAGAGCTTCAGCGCCGCAAGCCAGGCATGGGCAGACTCCCAGCGCCGGGCCACGTCCAGCATGCGCCGCGCCAGTTCAGCGTCATCGATGCGTCCGGACTTTCGCGCTTCCGCCGCGGCGCGCCATTCGTCCAGGATCTCCTTCTCATCGCCGGCAAAACGCGCAACGCCCTGCTGCATGGCGCGCTCCAGCCCCATATCGTAGGCGGGCGGCGGCATCCACCACGCCAGCCCGCCAATGAGCAGCACGGTCACCGCCAGCGCCACGGGGAAGCGCCGCGCCAGCATGCGGCCGCGCCATGGCGCGGTGAGGGGACGCGCCAGGACCACGCCCAGCAGGACCCCTGCCGCCAGCCCCCCGACGTGGGCGGCATTGTCGATGCCGGGCACCAGCAGGCCGATGAGCAGCGCATAGCCCATGAAGGTGAGCACGCTGGCCCGCAACCCCAGCACCACCTGCCGCGGCACCGAGTGCTTCTGGGTCAGGAGAAAGGCCCCCAGTGCTCCCAGCACGCCGAACACCGCGCCCGAAGCGCCGATGCTCACCGCGCCCTGCGGGTTCCACAGGGCGCTGGCGAGGCTCCCGGTCACGCCGGCAGCCAGGTAGATGAGCAGGAAGGGCAGGCTTCCGTAGAGGCGCTCCACCAGGCGCCCCGCGTCCCACAGCGCCCACATGTTGAGCGCAAGGTGCAGCACGCCGGCATGAAGAAAGGCCGCCGCCGGCAGCCGCCACCACTCGCCGCCGGCGGTCAGGGGCGCGAAGTTGGCGCCCCAGGCGATGAGCGTCTGGGCGTCGGGGCTCAGGGGATTCGCCCCGTCGGCGACCATGGCGATCCAGACCGCGACGTTGGCGAACACCACGGCGGGGGTGACCCAGACCCGGGGACTGACGGCGTGCAGGGCAAGCCAGAACCACTGCAGCGCGGGGTCGGGCTGAGCCGGCGCGGGACTGCGCCCGTTCCAACTCATCTGCGGAAACTCAAGCGTTCTGGTGCTCGAACAGCACCAGGTCGCCCAGGGCGTTGGCCCATTCGCCGAACTCGGGCAGCCCGTACAGGGGCACCCCCACGGAGCGCTGCAGGTCGGCCACCAGCATCACCCCCATCTCCCGCTGCGGGAAGCGGCGGGCATAGCGAAGGATGTTGGCCAGCACGTCCTTCGCCTCGGGCCGCGCCTGGGCCCGCACCGCGCGGCGCACCAGGGCGGCGGCGACGCCGTATTGCAGGTCCACGCCCTCCGGCACCTCGCTCACGCGCCCGGCCGCGATTCCTTCCAGGTCCGGCAGCCGCTCCATATGGTCGACAAAGGCCTTGAATTCAATGCCCGCCGCCGCGCCCACACAGGACTGCAGCGCGTCCAGCAGCAACGCGGGAGAGTCCTCGAACTTTGCCAGGGCGCGGTGCGCGAACTCCCAGGAGCGGGGGCTCGGAAACGCCGCGGGGCTGCGGGCAGGATCGTAATCGAACAGGAGGTCGGGGCGGAAGCGCAGGAAGGCGATGAGCCGCGGATCCATGCCGGCGTCGTGGGCCCAGCCCACCCAGTCGTCGAGGTGCGGCTCCACCTCGTAGTGGGTAAAGCGGTTGGCCAGGGGCGCGGGCATTGCGTAGGACACGCCGCGGTCTCCGTGGCGGTTGCCGGCGGCGAAGATGGCCCAGCCATCGGGAACCCGGTACTCACCCAGCCGGCGGTCCAGGATCAGCTGGTAGGCCGCGGCGGAAACCGTGGGCGGCGCGGAGGTGATCTCGTCCAGGAACAGGATGCCCGCCGGCCCGTGGCGGGCGGCGTCCGGAAGCATGGACGGCACCGACCATTCCACCACTTCGCCCTTGCGGAACGGAATGCCCCGCAGGTCCGTGGGCTCCAGCTGCGACAGCCGGATGTCAACCAGGGGCACCCCATGCCGGGCCGCGATCTGCGCGATGATCCGGGATTTGCCCACCCCCGGCGCGCCCCACAGCATGACCGGCGTGTGGGTCCCCGAGGCGGCGGCCTGGAATTCCCGGTCGAGGATCTGGTCAATGTGGGAGGGCCGCATTGCGTCGCGAAGAGTGTGGGGCCAAACGGGTTCATTATGCCACGGCGGGCGCCGCGACCCGCGGAGGCCGTCCTTTCCCCCATGCTAATATTCCACAAACGGCATCTGGCATCCCATGAACTTCTGCAGCCATTGCGGCGCCCCGGTGAACCGGAGGATTCCGCCCGGCGACTCCCTGCCCCGGCATGTGTGCGACGCCTGCGGCGCGATCCATTACCAGAATCCCAAGATGGTGGTGGGTTGCATACCCGAATGGGAAGACCGCATCCTCATGTGCCGGCGCGCCATCGAGCCGCGCCTGGGTTTCTGGACACTCCCGGCCGGGTTCATGGAGAACGGGGAAACCACGGCCCAGGGCGCCATGCGGGAAGCCCTGGAGGAAGCCGGAGCACGGGTGGAGATCCACGCCCTGTACGCCCTGTTCAACCTGCCCCACATCGACCAGGTGTATCTGCTGTTTCGCGCGCGGCTGCTGGACCTGGAGGTGAGTCCGGGGACCGAAAGCCTTGAGGTCAGGCTGTTCAGGGAGAGCGAGATCCCCTGGGAGAGCCTTGCATTTCGCACCATCCGGGCGACCCTCAGGCATTACTACGACGACCGCCGGCAGGGCGCGTTTCCCTTCCGCATGGGCGACATCGGCCCGCCGGAACGGGGCGCGGCCTGAGGCATCGGCGTCGGCCGGAAGCGGCTCGCCGTCAGGATCTTCAACGCGGGCACGCGCCCGCATCACGAAGGGAGCAACCCGATGATGACCAAGAGCAAGACCTGGATCACGTTGCTGGCGCTGGCATCCCTGCTGGCCGCCTGCGGCGGCGGGGCCGAGGTCCACCACCAGGTCAGCACCAGCACCACGGGCCAGCAGTTGCTGGACCTGCAGAAGGCCTACGACGCTGGGGCCCTCAGCAAGGAGGAGTACGAGCGGGAGCGCAAGAAACTCCTGGCAAAGTAAGCCCCGCCGGCGTTTTTCAGCGGGCCCTAGTCAAACACCCACGCAAAAGGGAGATTGCAGCAATGAGCAAGAACATGAACCGCAGGACAGTCCTCGCCGCCGGTCTGGCGGTGGCGGCCTCCACCATCGCCCCAGCAGCCTTTGCCAAGCCAAGCAAGGCGGAAATGCAGGCCGACGTGCGCAAAATGGCCCAGGACACCCTGAACCGGCTCTACAAGACCCAACCCGGCGCGAAGGCCTCCATTGAAGGAGCCGCGGGCTATGCCGTGTTCAGCAATTTCGGCATGAAGATCTTCTTCGCCGGCGGCGGCTCCGGTTCCGGCATCGCGGTGAACAACCGGGAGAAGAAGGAAACCTTCATGAAGATGATCGAGATCCAGGCCGGGCTCGGGATCGGCGTGAAGAAATTCCGCCTGGTGTGGGTGTTCGAGAACGCCGCGGACCTGGACGCGTTCATCAACTCCGGATACGAAATCGGGGGCCAGGCCACCGCCGCCGCCAAATCCGGAAGCAAGGGAGAATCCTTTGCCGGCGCCATATCGGTGAAGCCGGGCGTCTGGCTGTACCAGCTGACCGATGACGGACTGGCCGTGGAACTGACCGCCAAGGGCACGAAATACTACAAGGACAGCGAACTGAACTGATCGGCTGGCGCCAAGAAAACGGGGCTGGTGCGCGCGCCAGCCCCGGGTACTTTCGGCATTACCTGTGGAGGAGTTGCCCTAAGACGAAGCTCAACCGTGTCTTCGTGGACCGTAATCTATCCTGACCCCGATTGCCCGCAAAGGGAGGCTGTCACCCTTGGCTTCGGGATATCTTCCCGGCCACTCTCCAGATTATCTCTTTACCGATCCCGCGCGACGGTCAGCCGAGCGATCAGGGGCAGCGCCCGGTGTGGCAGCAGGTCGGCAGCGGCGAGTTGCGGCCAATCCACCGCATCCAGGGTGTTCTTCACCACCAGCCCGAGATCCGTATCGCCTTCCATCACCAGGCGGCGGGAGAAGAACAGGGTATCCGGATCTTCCCTGCGCGCTGCCAGCAGGGCAAAATCCCGGGCCGTGGCGCTCACCGTGACATCCGCCGCGTCGCTCGCCGGCTCCGGCCAGAAGCGACCGGCCCGGTAATGCACCTGGGCCGCGAGGCCCGCGTCCTTCACCTTGATCCGCACCCGGCGTCCCGCCAGGGGCTCCAGGGATTGCCTCGGCAGAATGCTCCCCAGCGCCAGGTTAAGGGTCGCGGCAAGCGCCAGAGAAGGCGGGAACGTGGGCAGGCGCGCCACCGCTGCCGCCAGCGGGGCGGGAAACCGGAAACCGCCACTCTTCGGCGAGAAATTCGTGCTCATCGGGAGACTCCGATCTGTTCGAATCCGGCCCGCCCCAGCCAGTAGCCGTCACAGGGCTCGTCGGACATCAGCGGCCGGCTCCGCTCGAATGCCTTCGCGCCATCCATGCGGCCGTCCATGGCATCGCGGAACAGTCGCAGCACCTCCGCCGCGTGCTCGGCTTGCGGGCTCACCCGCAGCACGTCCACCCCCGCCGCCGCCAGGTCCGCCACATGGGGCAGCAGGTTCTGCACTCGGGCCGACTGGGTCTGGATGCCGTTGAGCACCAGGAAGGGCTGCCCCTCGGACGTCTTCAGCACCAGGCCCCCGGGATGCTCGATGCAGCTGAACTGGCAGTCATCCTTGGGCCGGTTGTAGTGGCGCGCCGTGAAGCAGCGCGCGGAGAACGCCAGCGGTATGCGGCCGTAGGCGAAGAGTTCGGTTTCCACGCCCTGGGGCCGCAAGGGCTGGATGCCCGCCAGCATCTCCCGCGACATCTCCACCGGCATCACCCAGCGCCGCGCGCCCATGTCCGCGAGGAAGGCCAGCGTCTCGGGGTTGTAGACGTTGAGATGGGGACCGGCCACGAAGGGCGCTCCCTGCAGCAGCCGCACCGCCCCCATCTCGTTCGCCTCCACCCGGAAATCGCCGTTCTGGGTGAGGCGGCGCAGGGTCTTGAGGTCCGACTCCGACTCGATCAGCGCCTGGGTGGAGAGCACGACCTCCTTGCCGACCGCGGCCAGGTCCCGCGCCAGGGCGATCCAGTCCGGCACCCGCAGTTCATGGCGCCGGGAGCA
>DASTHR010000194.1:0-2614 GCA_035718105.1 Burkholderiales bacterium | reverse complement strand
TTGTTGGTCACCGCCTCCCAGGCGTTTTCCACTTCCATCAGCGGCACGTGCTTGTAGGCCGCGGCATGGAACACCACCGAGGGGCGGTGCTCGCGGAAGACCTGTTCCACCCGCCCCGGGTTCTTGGCGTCGCCGATCGCGCACACGATGGGCAGCTCGGGGAAGGCCTCGCGGAACTCCTGCTCCACCTGGTACAGGCCGAACTCGTTCAGCTCGAACATCACCAGCCGGCCGGGGCGGAAGCGGGCGATCTGGCGGCACAGCTCGGAGCCGATGGAGCCGCCCGCCCCGGTGACCAGCACCGTGCGGCCGGTGAGCAGCTGGTGCAGCCCGCGGTCGTCGAGCTGCACCGGGTCGCGCCCCAGCAGGTCGTCCAGCTCCACCTGGCGGATCGCGGAGACCGTGACCCGCCCGCTCACCAGGTCGGCGAAGGCGGGCACGGTGAGGGCCCGCACCCCGGCGGCGGCGCACAGGTCGGCGGCGCGGCGCCGCACGCCGTGGCCCTGCGAAGGCATGGCGATGATGGCGTGCGCCACGCCGAGGCGGGGGGCGATTTGCGGCAGCTGGCCGCAGGTGCCCAGCACCTTCACCCCCTGGAGCTGCTGACCGACCTTGGCCCTGTCGTCGTCGAGCAGGCCCACCACCCGCCACTCGTGGCTGCGGCTGAGTTCCTTCACCAGCAGCGCGGCGGCCTCGCCGGCCCCCAGGATCAGCACCGGCTCGCCGGAGAGCTGGGCCGGACCGTAGAGCCGGTGCTCGCGCCACATGCGGTAGCCGAGGCGGCTGCCGCCCATGAACATGATCAGCAGGATGGGGTCCAGCACCAGCACCGAGCGCGGCACCGGCATCGGCAGGCGCAGCATGTACAGGGCGATGGTGGTGACCAGCACCGCCGCCGCGGACGCCAGCACTATGCGCCGCAGGTCGGGGAGGCTGGCATAGCGCCACATGCCGCGGTACAGGCCGAAGATCCAGAACACCACCACCTGCAGCGGCACCACCCAGGGCAGGGTGAGGGCGAGGCCGCGGTTGTGGGGCGGCGGCAGCTCGAAGTTCAGCCGCAGCAGGTAGGCGAGGGTCCAGGCCGCGGCCGCGGCCAGGGCGTCGTGGATCAGGGGCAGCAGGGTGCGGGACAGGCCGCGGGGCGGCATCTCAGTTCCCCGGCCCGGCGCGGCCGCGCCACAGGACCTCGAACAGGACCATCAGCAGCGCGTAACCGGCCGCCCAGGCCGCCACCAGCAGCCACTGGTTCCGCTCCTGCAGTTCCAGGGCCACCAGCGCGCTGGCCCCCGTCGCCAGCATCAGCGCGTACTGGATCAGGGCGGTGCGGGTGTGGCCGAGCCCGATCTGCACCATGCGCTGATAGTAATGCTGCTTGTGGGCCTGCCAGAACCGTTCCCCGCGCAGCGCCCGCTTCACCAGGGTGACGCTGGCGTCCACCACGAAGGGGGAGAACACCAGCACCGGGAACCAGGCCGGCCACAGCCCCCGGCCCCACCCCAGGTAACCCAGGGTGGCGGCGAGGAAGCCCAGGGGCACCGATCCGGCGTCGCCCATGAACACCCGCGCCGGCGGGAAGTTGTGCACCAGGAAACCGAGCGCCGCCGCCGCCAGCACGGCGCACAGGGTGGCGATGCCGAGGTCCCCGCCCTTCACGGCCGCCAGGGCCAGGCAGCCGAAGCCGATCACCGCCATGCCCCCGGCCAGGCCGTCGGAGCCGTCCATGAAGTTGTAGAGGTTGGACACCCATACGATGCCCAGCACCACCGGCACCGCCCACAGCACATGCGGCAGCGGCGCCAGGTGCAGCAGCGTGAACACCCCGGCGGCGGCGAGCTGGGCGGCGAAGCGGACGCTGATGGGTAGGCTGCGCAGGTCGTCGGCGAAGGACAGCAGCCCCAGTGTCAGGGCGAGGAGCAGCGCGGCCCAGGGCAGCGACGGCACCAGCACGCAGCCGGCGACCACGCCCGCCATGATGGCGAGCCCGCCGGTGCGGGGGATGGGGCGCGCATGGAGCGAGCGCTCGTTGGGCCGGTCCATGGCGAGTTCCCGCATGCGCCCCCGCAGCAGCCAGGACAGCGTGCCCACGGCAACGGCGAAGGAGGCGACGGGCGCCGCGATCAGCGTCAGGGAAGCGGGCAAGGGGTGAGCGGATTCAAGGTGTCGGGTCCGGGCGCTTCCCCGGGGGTCGGGGTGCCGTCACGCGCCATTGATTATAAATAAAAAAGCCTTGTGCCGGGGCAGCTATTCCGGCGCCGCCGGCAGGCTCGCCTCGGCGGTGAGGCGCAGACCCCGCTCCACCGGTACCGGCGCCGTCCAGCCCAGTTCGCGGCGGATCCTCGAGCAGTCGAGCCACAGGGATCCGGCAAGGCGCTCGACATCGCCCTGGCGACCCGTGAGGCCGGCCAGGAGCCGGAGGGCGCCCGGAGGAAAGGGCAGCAGCCGCGCCGGCAGGCCCATGGCCCGGGCGAGTTCGCGAATGAGTTCCGGCGTGCTCAGGTCCCGGGAATCCGCCACCAGATAGGTTGCCCCCGTCGCCGGGTTCGCCGCGCAGCGCAGCAGCGCGTCCACCAGGTTGCCCACGTACAGGAAGCTGCGGCGGTTGCGCAGCGAG
>DASTHR010000193.1:0-17376 GCA_035718105.1 Burkholderiales bacterium | reverse complement strand
TCATCCTCAGCGGCGGCGCCATCAATTCGCCGCAACTGCTGCTGCTGTCGGGCGTGGGGCCGGGCGCGGAGCTGCAGGCCCTGGGCATCCCCGTGTTCCACGACCTGCCGG
This sequence comes from Burkholderiales bacterium, assembly GCA_035718105.1. Lineage (GTDB taxonomy): Bacteria > Pseudomonadota > Gammaproteobacteria > Burkholderiales > UBA6910 > UBA6910. The sequence continues at coordinate 17,265 of DASTHR010000193.1, read as the reverse complement.
GAGTGGGAAAGAACCTGCAGGACCACCTGGACGTGACCGTGGTGCAGGCCTGCACCCGGGCGGTTTCCTACGGACTCACGCCGGCCACCGCGCTGCGGGGCCTCGCGGACATCGCGCGCTACCTCGTCAGCAAGCGCGGCATGTACACCACCAACGCCGCCGAGGCCGGAGGCTTCGTGAAAAGCGCCCCGCGGGAAGCGCTGCCCGACCTGCAGTTCCACTTCACCACGGCGCCCCTGTCCAACCACGGGCTGGACGTGAGATTCCTGCTGCAGCAGGGCTACTCGCTGCACGTGTGCGACCTGCGGCCCAGGAGCCGCGGCGAGATCCGGCTCGCCGGGCCCGATCCCCTGGCGCATCCCGTGATCGAGCCCAACTACCTCGCCGACCCCCGGGACCTGGAGAAGCTGGTGCTGGGAGTGACGGCGGCGCGGCGCATCCTCGCCGCCCCCGCCTTCGCCCCCTACCGGGGCGTGGAAATCCGCCCCGGCGCAGCCGTGCAGTCAGAGGCGGAGATCCGCGACTTCATACGGGAACGGGCGGAGACGATCTACCACCCCGTGGGCACCTGCAAGATGGGCAGCGACCCGCTGGCGGTGGTGGACGCGCCGTTGCGCGTCCACGGCGTTGATGGCCTGCGGGTGGCGGACGCTTCCATCATGCCCCTGCTGGTGGGGGGCAACACCAACGCCCCCGCCATCATGATCGGCGAGAAGGCCGCCGACCTGATCCGCGCGGCGAATTGATGAACTAAAGGCGGCGAGAACTGTGGGTCCGGCTTCAGCCGGACTACAACGCAAACTGTCCGCATGAATGCGGACCCACAAGCCTCAGGGCGCGCCGGGCGCAGCAGCCGTTACTTCGACGAAAAGTGGAAGTAGCCGTACCCGCCGCCAAACAGGGCATAGACGGCGACCGTGGTCCAGCCCAGGGCGTTCGCCACCCCGGTGAGCTGGCCGTGGAGCGAGACGACGAATCCGGTGGCGAGTCCGATGTAGAACCCCAGCACGATGGCCCGGCGCGCCGGGGAGTCCCCGGCATCGCGGGCCAGCCAGAGCACCGCCGCGAACGTCAGCAGCGCGCTCCCCAGGAGCCTGCCGAGAAAGATGGCGGTGACGCTCGGTTCGGCGCCGTAGAGCGGCAGCATGGTGCCGGGAATCAGCACGAACAGCACCCCGTAGCCGGCGGCCACGATGGAACGGAGGGTCAGAAACTTGCGTAGTGTCATTTCAATTCTCCCGCGTCTCCATCCGCCTGCGCAGGGCGCAGCAAGGGGTGCGCACAGCACACCCTACAGAGCGATGTAGGGTGCGCCGCGCGCACCATGGACGGTGCCGCATGCGCCGCGCGCAGCGATCAGCGCACCGCGGGCAGGGTGGCCGGGTCCGCGGTGTTGATGCAGGTCGGATGCCCGAAGCCACCAGGGCTGATGCTGGTGCCTCCGCCGGGGTTGGCGATGATGTCATAGACGATGTTGTCGGGCCGCGTCGCGTCGCCGCTGACGCCGGCCACGCCGGTGAGAAAATCGAGGCTCAGGTTGTTGCGCACCCGCCAGGCGATCATGTGGTCGGCGCAGGAGGTGTCGCCCGAGAGCCCCACGGCGCCCAGGGGCCCGCCCCCGGAGCCGTAGAGCGCGAGGCCGCCGCCGAAGACGTTCACCCCGCCGATCTTGCGCCCCACCATGGGATCGTTGTGCCGGCCATAGTTGGCCGCGTTTCCGCCGTAGGCGGCGCCGGTGTCCACCGGGTTGCTGTGCTGCAGCCCGTAGAGGCTGCCCCCGGGCTGCACCGCCGAATAGAGGTTGGCGGTGGAAAGCGCGAGCCCGGCCAGGCTGAAGGCGTTGGCGGTGTTGGCCTTCTGGGCCGAGATCACCCGGCTGCCGGGCCACTGGCTGCCGCGGTCGGCGCCGGAGAAGGCCACGGCGCAGACCACGCCGTCGCGGTCCACCAGCGTCGCCCACATCTGGAGATCGAGGCCGCTCGCCTCCGCCGCCACCGCGGCGTCGAGGGCCGTCTTGAGTGTGGCGTGGCTGGGGAGGTCGCGGCAGTCGGCCGCCGCCGGGGCGGCGAGGGTTCCGGCGGCGAGCGCCAGGGACAGAATCGCAAGCTGTTTCGTTTCCATTTCGTCTCCTCCTTCATGTGGAACAGCGACCCGGCCGCACGGCACTGCGCTGCGGCGCAGCACCGGCGAACTGGCAGAGCGCCGGGACAAACTCAATGCGCATGACTTGTTCCCTTCCTTCGCTGGCACTGCCTGCCCGATTCTCGACCGGCAACCAGGATGGCTAGCGCAGCGAACCCATTAGATTCCGTCCCGACCACCCGGAACATTGGACTAACGGCTCAGCCATTGGTGACACGAGGACCGGATGAGGGCCGAAACCGCCAACATCAGCCGCCACGAATTCCGCCATAGGGATGAGGCAGTTGGATGACCTCCCCTTCGCTCCGGTGTGCCAGGGAAACTCCGCAATACCCTGGATACTGCGCATGGCGATTGATAGCTCATTGGGCAGGCGAGCGTCTTTGAGGAGTGTACGTTGACCACGCAGTTGACCCTGACGGGCCTTGGGTTTGGGCGGTATCGCAATCCGACGCTGCGCTAGCGTTTCCTGGCCGAGATGGACCAGGCAGTGCCGTGGGCGGCGCTCTCGGCCCTGATCGAGCCCGACTATCCGATGGCGGGCGGCGCCGGGGGTCGCCCGCCGGCGGGGCTGGAGCGCATGCTGCGCATTGGCTGCCTGCAGCTATGGTTCGATCTGTCGGATTCGGCGGTGAAGGAAGCGCGCTACGATTCGCGGGCGATGCCTACCTTCGTGGGCTTTGACCCGGGGCGCTAGCCGGCGCCCGATGAGACGACGGCGATGCGCTTGCGCCATCGGCTGGAGGCGCTCCGGCTCGAGGCGAGGATGCAAGGCGGGTGCTGCCGGGGGGGCCTGCGGCCCTCCCGGGGCACGACCGTGGATGCCGCGATTATCCCCGCGCGCAGCGGATTGCCGCTGGATCATGCTCCGCGTGCGCCTGGCGCACCCTGCCATCTCTGTGGGTCCGGCTTCAGCCGGACGACAACGCCACATGTCCGCATGAATGCGGACCCACAGAAGTTCGCGCCTATGCGGTGAAATTTCTTTTGCTATGCGGCCTTGCCGGTTCCGCCCTTGGCGAGGTTCTCGTCGCGCAGCATGCGCCGCAGCACCTTGCCGACGTTGGTCTTGGGCAGGGGCTCGGTGCGGAACTCGATGTGGCGCGGCACCTTGTAACCGGTGAGATGCTTGCGGCAGTGGTCGATGAGTTCCCGCTCGGTGAGGTTCGGGTCCTTGCGCACCACCACCACCTTCACCGCCTCCCCGGAGTGGGCGTCGGGAATGCCGATGGCGGCGCATTCCATCACGCCGGGGTGCATCACCACCACGTCCTCCACCTCGTTGGGGTAGACGTTGAAGCCGGAGACCAGGATCAGGTCCTTTTTGCGGTCGGTGATGCGCACGTAGCCCTTCGGGTCCACCAGCCCCATGTCGCCGGTGCGGAACCAGCCGTCGGGAGTCATCACCTTGGCGGTCTCGTCGGGCATGTTCCAGTAGCCCTTCATCACCTGCGGCCCGCGCACGCAGATCTCCCCCACCTCGCTGATCCCCAGCTCCTTGTTGGACTCGTCCCGGATGCTGACCTCGGTGGAGGGCACGGGCAGGCCGATGGCCCCGCTGAACTCCTTGCTCTCCAGCGGATTGACGCACACCAGGGGCGAAGTCTCGGTGAGCCCGTAGCCCTCGATCAGCGGCACGCCCATGACCTCCTGCCACTTCTGGGCCACCGCCCGCTGCACCGCCATGCCGCCCCCCACCGCCACCTTCAGCCCCTTGCTCTGCACGGCGCCGATTTCCGGATGATGGAGCAGGGCATTGAACAGGGTGTTGACGCCGGTGATCACGCTGAACGGGGTCTTCTTCAGCTCCTTGATGAAGTTCGGGATGTCCCGGGGATTGGTGATGAGCAGGTTGTTCGCACCCCACTTGGTGAACACCAGGCAGTTCACCGTGAGCGAAAAGATGTGGTAGAGGGGCAGCGCGGTGACGATGGTCTCCTCCCCCTCCTTGAGGTGGGAGCCGATCCAGACCGAAACCTGCTGCAGGTTGGCGATGATGTTGCGGTGGGTGAGCACCGCGCCCTTGGCCACCCCCGTGGTGCCGCCGGTGTACTGCAGGAAGGCGACGTCGTCGTGATCGACCGGGACGTCCGCGAGCTGCAGGCCCGCCCCCGCCTTAAGCACCTGGCCCAGGTCCAGGGCCCCGGGGATGCTCCAGTCGGGCACCATCTTCTTCACCCGCTTCACCACGAAGTTAACCAGCCAGGACTTGGGCGCCGGCAGCATGTCGCCGATCTGGGTGGTGATGACGGTCTTGATCTGGGTCTCGCCGACGACTTCCTGCACGGTGCGGGCGAAGTTCTGCAGCACCACAATCGCCTTGGCCCCCGAATCCCGCAACTGGTGCCGGAGCTCCCGGGGCGTGTACAGCGGATTGACGTTGACAACCGTCAACCCGGCACGCAACGTGCCGAACAGCGCCACCGGGTATTGCAGCAGGTTGGGCATCATGATGGCCACCCGGTCGCCCTTCCTGAGCCCCAGATCCTGCTGCAGGTAGGCGGCGAATGCCCGGCTCTGACGGTCCAGTTCGCCATAGGTGATGCTGGCGCCCATGTTGGTGTACGCCGGCCGGTCCCGGAAGCGCTCGCAACTGCGCTCCAGCACCTGCTTCAGGGACTCGAACTCCGAGAGGTCCACCTCCTGGGGAACGTACTTCGGGTACTCCTTCAACCAGATTTTTTCCATGACTCCAACCGTCGTCTCGTTAGTGGCAGTGATTTTGATAATGCATGGGGGCCGCGAACCCCCACCGCTCTTCGTTGGAACCCGCAGGGTGGGAAACTGCGGCCCCTTCCTTTAAGATTACAGGCCCCGCCAACGGATTGCCACGGATAGCCGTCAAAACATGAGCACCCCGCCCCGCGAGCGCATGACCGGTGTGGACACCGCCTGGCTGCGCATGGACCGGCCCACCAACCCGATGGTGATCGTCGGGGTCATGATGCTGGGCGAGCGGCTGGATTACCGCCGGCTCAGGCATGCCCTGGAGCGCGGCTTTCTCAGTTTCGACCGGTTCCGGCAGCGGCCGGTGCACGACGGCGCCACCTGGTATTGGGAAACCGACCCCAACTTCGACCTCGAGCGGCACGTGCACAGGACCGCGCTTCCGGCACCCGCGGGCAAGAAGGAGTTGCTGGAGTTCGTGAGCGACCTCGCCAGCACCTCGCTCGATCCCCAGCAGCCGCTCTGGCAGTTCAACCTGGTGGAGCGATACGGGGAAGGCAGCGCGCTGGTGATCCGCATCCACCACTGCTACGCGGACGGGATGGCGCTGGTCCGGGTGCTGCTGTCCATGACCGAGGAAGGCCCGAAGCCCCGGTCCCGCGCGGCGCGCCTGGCCTTCTGGCCCCCGGGGGTGGAGTCCTGGTTCCCCTGGATGGAGCCGATGACCGGCGCCGCCAATCGGATGCTCGAATGGAGCACCGGCTTCTGGCAGCGTTACCTGGAGATGCTGGTCCAGCCCGGCAAGGCGCTGGAGTACGCGCAACTCGCCGCGGGTTCGGCGAGCGAGGCGGTAAAGCTGCTCACCATGTCGCCGGAGCCGGCAACCCGGCTGCGGGGCAAGCCGGGGCTCTCGAAGCGCGCCGCGTGGTGCGAGCCGCTCCCTCTCGCGGAGGTCAAGCAGGCCGGCAAGGTGCTCGGCTGCTCCATCAATGACATGCTGCTCGCCAGCGCCGCGGGAGCGCTGCGCAGATACCTGGTGGCGCACCGGGAAAAGGTGGATACGCTGGAGATCCGGGTGGTGGTGCCGGTGAACCTGCGCAATGGCGAGGACGCGGACGGCCTCGGAAACAAGTTCGGCATGGTGTTCCTGCAACTGCCGGTGGGCATTGCCAACCCCTTGGAGCGCCTGTACACGGTGCGCAGCCGGATGCAGGCGCTGAAGAACTCGCCCCAGCCCATGCTGGTGCTGGGCCTGCTGGCGGCCTCCGGGAGCGGTCCCGCGGCGATGCAGGAGCTCCTGCTCCAGACCCTGAGTTCCCACGCCACGGCGGTGATGACCAATGTGCCGGGGCCCCAGCAGCGACTGCATTTTGCCGGCGCCGAGCTGGCGCAGCAGATCTTCTGGGTGCCCCAGTCCGGCGATATCGCCATCGGGGCCAGCATTCTCTCCTACGCCGGACAGGTGCAGTTCGGGCTAATCACCGACGCAAAAATCGTCCCCGATCCGGAGAAGATCGTGGACGCCTTCGAGCCCGAGTTCCGGCAGCTCCAGCAAGTGGCGGAGATGCATCCCTGGGAATCCCCTCCCGAGCCGGCCCATGTGGAAAGGCTGCTGGCAAAGGCGCGGCATGGAAAGTCACCCCGCCGCCGCGCCAGGGCGGTCAAGCCCTCATAATTCCTCGAGCCGTTTTGCGGCCAGCTCCGCGTCCAGCCATTCCATGGCGTCCGCGGGTTTCGCCTTCGCGGCCTCCGCCAGCAACTTCCTGGCCTCCGCCTTCTTCGATCGGTCCAGCATCAGCAGGCCCGCGGCATACTCCACCCGGGCGATGGCGGACTTGGGCTCGAGCTCCAGCGCCTTGCGAAAATGCTGGAGCGCCTTGTCCCGGCTGGCGCCGTAGGTGAGCCCGGCCACCAGGCCCCCGATCTTGTCCACGATCTCCGCGTTCCAGGTGCCGCTCGCCATGTGGGCCTCGGCGTGCTTCGGCTCAAGTTCCAGGGTGCGCTGGAGCGCCTGCCCAATGCGGGTTCCCAGCCCCTCGGCCAAGGCCTTGACCACCGAGAGTCCCTGGCTGTAACGGCCCAGGTTGTAGGCCAGCTGGTAATGCGAGTTGGGGTGATCCGGCAACGCCTTGCGCGACTCCTCGGCGCGGGCGGCCGCCTCCTGCAGCAACTCCAGACGGGCGCGCCCCTCCCGCTCCAGATAATTGGCGTAGATACCCGCTGCCTTGTTGGCCACCACATAACCGGCAATCCCCAGCTTCGCGCCCTCTTCCGCCGCGCGCTGGAACTCGCCCCGGTGGAACGCGCGCCAGGCTTCCTGCAGCTTCTCCGCCAGCGCCTCCGGATCGGCCCCAAGCCTGCCCGCGGACTTCATCGCCGCGGCGGAATCCGAAAACACCCGCTCCACCCACTCGACCGAGGGAAACGGCTCCCGGTCCCCCTGGTGCAGCCGTCCCCAGTTTTTCTTCAGCGCGGCGCCGGGCTGGTCGAAATCGCCTCCCGGACCGTGAAAGGAGATCCATTTGCGCTTGGTCATGCGTCCTCCCCAAGGTATTCCCCCGCCAGCCGGACGAACAGCGCCCGCGCGTCGCCGCGCAGGTAGGGGGCCAGCGCGGCCATGGCCTGATACACGCCGCGCCCGATGATATCCCCCCGCAGGGCATCGCCGCGGATGCCACGGTAGCTCATCCAGTAGGCGATCGTCATGGCCGTACCCTCCGCCAGGGCGTCGATCTCCCGCGTCCCTGCCTCGAGGGCCCCCTCGGCGGCCAGACCGCGCATCAACCGGCCCGCGGTGGCCGCAACGTCGTTCAGCAGCTTCGCGAATTCCCGCTTCAACCGCCGGTCGCGGGCCAGCAGGTCGTCCAGGTCGCGGAACAGGAAGCGGTAATCCCGCACCTGCTCGAAAAGCATATGCAGGAACAGCCACAAGTCCTCGGCGTGGGCCGCCCGGCCCCGGGGCACGGCCAGCGCCGGCACGACCGCGTCGCGGAACTGCTCGAACAGGCGGGACACGATCTCGTTCTTGTGCGGGAAATGATAGTGCAGGTTGCCCGGGCTGATGCCGAGTTCATGGGCAACATCCGAGATCGCGACGTTGCGCTCGCCGCGCTCGTTGAACAGCATCAGGCTGGCGTCGAGGATGCGGCTGCGGGTGTGCTCGGCGCGGGACGCCATCGGTTAGCGGGCAGCCCGCGCGCCCATCCAGCCCTCGAGCCGTTCCAGGGTGTGCGCCAGTTCCGTCAGCGCCGGTCCCTTCGGCGCCGGCCTCTCCGGCAGGGCGCATTGCAGCGCCTCACCGCGAATTCGTATGCCGTAGCGGGACAGAATGGGCTCCAGCTCACCGCGACGCGCCGCCAGGTCGCGCAGCGTCCTGCAGTAGGCGTGCTCGAACACCCGGTGGCGGTTGGCGTAGCTGAAGACGTTCGTGAAGAACATCTCCGCGTCGTCGCGCCCCGGCTGGAACAGCAGCACGTGGGAATCCTTGTACTGGTTTTCGTAGGCGGACATGCCCACCTGCATGCGGGAGTAGATCAGCGAGCGGAAGGTCTGCGACAGCACCACCGGCAGCCCCCCCTCCACCAGCTTCTCGTGCTTGGGCTGGCCGCGAGCCGCGGCCAGGCTGGCGTCGAAGGGGATCAGCGGGTTCACGCACAGCACCAGGTCTGCGCCCTCGCGCAGCGCCACCGAGGCATGCAGCGTCTTGCGCAAGGCCCCGTCGACGTAATAGCGCCCGCCGATGCGCACCGGCGGGTAAAGCCCGGGCAGGGCCGCGCTCGCCTGCACCGCGCGGGACACCGGCACATGATCGAAACCGCGGCCGCCGAACTCCACCGATTCTCCGGTATCCAGGTCGGTGGCCACCACGAACAGCGGCCTGCGCAACTGCCGGAAGTCGTTGCTGCGGCCGTGGCCCTGGAACATCCCGGCCAGGAACTGCGCCAGCCGTTCGTTCTCGAACACCCCGGTGGGTATGGCCCGGGCGAGCCGCGACAGGGATTCGCTCAGGTCCCCCTTGAGCGGATTGCGCGCGAAGTCCCACGCGGCCCCCAGGACGAGGCCTGGAAGCGAGGAGAGCCGCCCCCAGAATTCCGCCACCGCCGGCGCGACAAACAGGTCCGGCCCGACGGGGTGCTCCGGAGAATCGTTTTCGATGAATATCCGGCGCAGCTCGTCGGGCGAGAAGTCGTTCGCCACCGTGGCCGCGATGAACGCGCCGGAACTGACCCCGACGTAAACGTCGAGGGCATTCAGGTCCACTCCCTCCAGCCCGTCCTGCAGGGCGCACAGGGCCCCGATCTCATAAACGCCCCCCACCGGGCCGCCGCCTGCCAGCGCCAGCCCGATGCGGGGTTTGCGTTTGCGTTGCGCCATGGTGCGCGCTCCTCCCCGCGCGGTCATGCGGCAGAGCTTAAGCCGCCTGCTTCATTTTGACCACGCGCTTCACCATGGGACGCTTGCGGGCCGGCTTTCCGGTAAGGGTTTCCACCTGACGGGTCAGCTCGGCGACGCGGCGGCTCAGTTGCTCGACTTCCTTGGCGGTGGGCACGCCCAGGCTCTTCAGGGCCCGCGCCACGCGCTCCTCGAACACCTTCTCCAGCCGGTCAATGGTGCCGGATGCCCGGGTGGCCAGCTCCTCGACCCTTTCGCCCGCCATGTGGCGGGTCCTGGCCTCGATATGCTTGCCTTCCTTCACCAGGGCGTTGTACACCTTGCCGCCTTCCTCCTGGGCCTTGGAAAAGGCCCCCAGCCCGGCCAGCCAGATCTCGTGGCCGGACTCCTTGACCTGCCGCACGATGCGGTTTTCAGCCAACACTTCCACGGGTTTCCTTGCCATGATCGCACTCCATTGGTTTGATTGAACACCGGGGCCGCTCATCGCGGCGCCCACCGCTTCAGGCAACTCGATTCTAGGTCGCCGGTCTAGGGGGGACACCCTAAACTGCCTCGCCCACGGTGTAGAATTGCCCCATTTTCCAGTCCCCGGCGCATCCCGCCAAGCAGAAACTCCGGAGATATTTCCATGGCCTACTTCGTCACCGGCGCCACCGGCTTCATCGGCAAGCGGCTCGTCAAGAAACTCCTCGACCGGGACAATGGCCCGGTTTACTTCCTTATCCTGGAGTCGGAAAAGGAGCGCCTGGCGCCCCTCTACCAGCGCTGGGGTGTCGGCCCGGAGCGCGCGATCCCGGTGGTGGGGGACATCACCCGGCCGAAGCTGGGCATCGCCGACAAGGACCTGAAGAAACTCAAGGGCAAGGTGGAGCACCTGTTCCACCTGGCGGCGGTCTACGACCTCAAGGCCAGCGAGGAGGCCCAGATCGCGGCCAATGTCGAGGGCACGCGCCGGGTGATCGAGTTCGCCGGCCTCATCGAGGCGGGCTGCTTCCATCACACCAGCTCCATCGCCGCCGCCGGACTCTACGAGGGCACCTTCCGCGAGGACATGTTCGAGGAGGCGGAAAACCTCGACCACCCCTACTTCCGCACCAAGCACGACTCGGAGGCCATCGTGCGCAGGGAATGTCAGCGCCCCTGGCGGGTGTACCGGCCCGGCATCGTGGTCGGCCAGTCGGACACCGGGGAGATGGACAAGGTGGACGGCCCCTACTACTTCTTCAAGCCGATCCAGAGGCTGCGCAACCTCCTCCCGAAGTGGATGCCGGCCATCGGGCTGGAGGGCGGGCGGCTCAACCTGGTGCCGGTGGACTTCGTGGTGAGCGCCATGGACCACCTGGCCCACCGTCCCGGACTCGACGGGCGTTGCTTCCACCTCACCGACCCCGAACCCAAGCGCGTGGGGGACATCCTCAACATCTTCGCCAAGGCGGGGCACGCGCCGGACCTGGCGATCCGCATCAACCCCCACATGTTCGGGTTCATCCCCCAGGCGCTGCGCCAGGGGCTGGCGATGCTGACCCCGGTGCGCCGCATCCAGCATGTGATCATGCGCGACCTGGGGCTGCCCCCGGACGTGATGCAGTTCGTGAACTACCCCACCCGCTTCGATTCCCGGGACACCCGCAAGCTGCTGGACGAGGCCGGCATCAAGGTGCCGCCCCTGGAGGACTACGCCTGGAAGCTGTGGGACTACTGGGAGCGCCACCTGGACCCGGACCTGTTCATCGACCGCACGCTGGCGGGCACGGTGCGCGGCAAGGTGGTGATGATCACCGGCTCCGCCGACGGCATCGGGCGCGCCACGGCCCTGAAGGTGGCGGAGGCCGGCGGCAAGGTGATCGTGGTGGACCGCGACCAGGACAAGCTCGACCGCATGCAGCGGGAGGTGGCCGAGCGCGGCTGGAGCGTGTACTTCTACCAGGCCGACCTCACCGACTACGACCATATCGACGAGCTGGTGAGCAAGGTGCTCGAGGAGCATGGCGCGGTGAACGTCCTGGTGAACAACGCCGGCCACTCCATCCGCCGCGGCATCGAGAACTCCTTCGACCGCTTCCACGACTACGAGCGGGTGATGCGGCTCAACTACTTCGGTGCGCTGCGCCTCACCATGCGCCTGCTGCCGGCGATGCAGCAGAAGCGCAAGGGCCACGTCATCAACATCTCCTCCATCGGCGTGCTCACCAACGCGCCGCGGTTCTCCGCCTATGTCGCCTCCAAGGCCGCCATGGACGCCTTCACGCGCTGCGCCGCCTCCGAGTTCGCCGACGCCGGCATCGAGTTCACCACCATCAACATGCCGCTGGTGAAGACCAACATGACGGCGCCCACGGAGATCTACAAGCAGATTCCCATGCTCGCCCCCGAGGAAGCGGCGGACCTGGTGGCCCAGGCCATCGTCTACCGGCCGGTGCGCATCGCCACCCGCCTCGGCATCTTCGCCGAGGTGCTGCACATGTTGGCGCCGCGCATCTCCCAGGTGGTCATGAACACAGCCTACCGGATGTTCCCGGAGTCCAAGGCCGCCATGAAGCAGCAGGGCGCACCGGAGGCCCCCGCGGCAGGCGCGCCCACTCCGGACCAGATGGCATTCGCCCAGATCATGAAGGGAATACACCTTTAGAGCTGCTATGACAGGGACAGGATTTAGAGCGCCCGATGACTTCCGCAACGATCAAACTTTTTCTTCCCCGCGGCGACGCCAAGAGTTTGCGTACCGCGGAAATCTCCAATTGGTCAGGCAAGGCCGTTGCGGCGCCACGAACCGAATTGGACGAGCTTCTGTCCCGCGATGAACTTGACAAGACTGGGGTCTATATCCTGCTCGGCAGTGACCCCCTCACCAACGCACCCCGCGCTTATATTGGCGAAGCGGAAATCATTCGGGACCGACTTAAGCAACACAAGACGAAGGAGTTCTGGGTATCAGCGATAGTCTTTGTCAGCAAGGACGAGAATCTGACAAAGGCGCACGTAAGGTACCTCGAGAGCCGCCTCCTTGCCGAGGCTACTCAAGTCAACAGGTTCACGCTCGAGCAGAATCAGGCCGGTGGGTCGAAGCTTCCCGAGTCAGATCGCGAAGACATGGAGGTATTCCTTACACGAATTCGGCAGTTGCTTCCCGTTCTAGGTTCTGACATTCTCGCCCCGATCTCTCAGCACGCAGTCAACGCTCAACCGGGTGGTGTTCTTTTCTGCCAGATCAAGGGCGCCAAGGCGCAAGGCCAGCGCACTGCAAATGGCTTCGTCGTATTCCATGGATCCACCGCAGTCTTAAAGGAGCGCCCCTCCGCCGAAAGCTATCCCTATGTGCTGGTACAGCGTAAACAACTTATTGACGACAAGACTCTCGTCGAAATGGATGGCTTTCTGCTCTTCACCAAGGATGTGGAGTTTTCTAGCCCGTCTGCGGCAGCAGCTACTATTCACGGCGGAAGCGCAAATGGACTAACTGCCTGGAAGACCAAGGACGGAAAGTCCCTTAAACAACTCGATGAACAGGCATGACGTTTCGTACAACCGAACCGCGAATGTCCTCGAGGGATTACATCGCCCGCGCGCTCGCAAATGCCTCCGACGAGAGGACGTCCCGCAAGTACCTCTTGGCGGAGCGGGTCATTGGCAGACTTGGGCGTAGGCATCCCTGATGCGAAGTGGGGCCAACCTTGAATCGGCTTTTAGGGGCCGGGCTGCTGCTTGCCTTCGCCCTGACCCTGCTGGCCGCACCGGCGCAAGCGGCGGATGAATTCTGGCTGCAGCCCGGACCCGACGGGAAGCAGCAGGTCCGCCTCTATTTCTTCTGGTCCCTCACCTGCCCCCACTGCGAGCGGGCGCGGCCGTTCGTGGAAACCATCCCCGAGCGCCGGCCCTGGGTGGCGCTGCAGTCCCTGGAGGTCTCCCGCAACCCGCAGAACGCCGCCTTCTACCGCGAGATCATGAGCAAGGTGGGCCAGGACGCCGGCGTGCCCGGCTTCCTGCTGTGCGGCGAGCTGCGCGTCGGCTGGCACCAGGCCGAGACCACCGGCGCCGAACTGGAACAGGCCCTGGACGCCTGCCATGCGAGGACCCTCGCGGGCAGGCCCGCCGTGGCCGGGGAAGCGCCACCGCCGCCCGAGCGCATCGAACTGCCCCTCATCGGCGCGGTGGATCCGGCGAGCCTGTCCCTGCCGGTGCTGACCCTGGCGCTGGCGGGGATGGACGCCTTCAATCCCTGCGCCTTCTTCGTGCTGCTGTTCCTGCTCTCCATGCTCACCCACCAGCGCAGCCGCCCGCGCATGCTGCTGATCGGCGGCATCTTCGTGCTGTTCTCGGGGGTGATGTACTTCGCCTTCATGGCCGCCTGGCTGAACATCTTCCAGTTGATCGGCCACCTGGCCTGGGTGACCGCGGCGGCGGGGCTGGTGGCCCTGCTGGTGGGCGGGCTCAACGTGAAGGACTTCTTCGCCTTCAAGCAGGGCCCGACGCTCTCCATCCCCGACTCCGGCCAGGCCGACATCGCCCGCCGTGCCCGGGGGCTGCTGCTCGCCGACAACCTGCCGGCGATGCTGGCGGCCACGGCGTTCCTGGCGGTGGCCGCCAACTTCTACGAACTGCTCTGCACCGCCGGCTTTCCCATGGTCTACACCCGGGTGCTGACCCTGGAGGAACCCTCCCCCGCGGCCCGCTATGCTTACCTCGCCCTGTACAACCTGATCTACGTGACGCCGCTGGCGGTGATCGTCGCCCTGTTCGTGCGCACCCTGGGGGCGCGGCGCCTCACCGAGAGGGAGGGCCGCCTGCTCAAACTGCTGTCGGGCGTGATGATGCTGGGGCTGGGGGCGGTGCTGCTGGTGGCGCCCGAACTCACCGGCAACGCCTTCGTCGGCCTGGGACTGATCGCCGTGGCGGTGGCGGTCACCTGGATTGCCGCGCGGCTGACGCCTGCCAAGCCATCCGGCGCCTGATTTTCGACTGGAGAACCCGAGATGATTCCGACCCGCATGATTCGACTTGCCCTGGCCCTCGTGGTCGCCGCCGTCGCCGCTGGCTGCGGCACGGTGAAGAACACCGTGGCCGAAGGCGAGGACGGGAACCTGATGCTGCGCGGGAACGATCCCGTGGCCTACTTCACCGAGGGCAAGCCGGTGCGGGGCAATCCGGCGATCAGGACCGAGCACAACGGCGTCACCTACCGCTTCGCCAGCGACTCGAACAGGGCCGAGTTTCTAAGGAATCCCGCCCGCTACGAGCCGGCCTACGCCGGGTTCTGCACCAGCGGCGCGCCCTACGCCCTGAAGGCCGCAATCGGCGCCGACGTGTTCATGGTCTACGACGGCCGGCTTTACCTGTTCGGCAGCGAGCGTTCGAAGCGCGGATGGCTGCTGGATGCGAAAAACAACGTTCAGATCGGCGACCGCTACTGGAACGAGGAGATGAAGGACGTCCCCTACCGCATCCAGAACTTCAAGCGCTATGTGTTCAAGGTGCCGCACTACAAGACCGACGAGGAACTGGACGCCGAGTACGAGCGGCGCAAGGCCGCCGGCACGCTCCCGCCGGAGCTGAAGTAGCGACCGGGCGGAGGGCGCCCGGGCCGGGTTCAATCGAGCCGTACGCTGCCCACCAGCGCGCGGAAGAGTTCCACCTCGTCCGGACCGGGAGGCCAGGACACTTCCGACGCGTGGGCGGCGAGCGAGGTGTCCAGGGGCGCCGCAATGCGGTGACCCCAGGCATGGCCCGCCTGCGCAAGCTGCGTGGCGACGCTGGCTCCTCCGCCCACCGTCGGCAATGGGTCCAGCAGCGATTCGTCCACGTGGTGGAGGGCGGCAAGGGCTACCAGCGTCGGCTCGGCAAGGCGCGCGGGGTTCTTGCCCTCGGCCCGCTGCCGCATCGCCAGCAGCCGTACCCGGTTCACAAAGCGTTTGACCTCGCGGGGCGTGTTCTGGCGCGCCGCCACCAGCGGCAGCCAGGTCGCCAGCGACCGGCGGAAGTCCCGGGAGTCCTGTTCCACCACCTGTGGACGGCGCAGCAGCGTAATGCTCCCCGCGGCGAGCAGCACCGCCAGCGGCACCAGCCACGCCGGAACCGGGAGCGGCGCCTTTTGTCCGGGCACCACGTAGGCTTCGCGGAAAGCGCGCTCCGGCTTCGCGGGATCCCCTTCCTTCCGCGCCGCCCCGGCCGGTGCCGCCGGAGTCACCGCCTCGCCGGCAGGCTTTGCCTCGATCACGGGCGGGGAAGCCGGGGGGGCCACATCCGGGGTCTTCACCGCCGACCACCAGCCGAACACGGCGACCGCCACCACCATGACCAGGGGCCAGGCACGGGCGGCAGACCGAGCCAGCCCACGCCAGGCGGGCTCCGTCGGAGGGGGCGGCATGCTGTCGGGCACCGCGCCCACCAGGCCCTTGGCCTGCCCCTCGTTCGGCGCCGGGACCGGAATTTCGATGTTCACCAGTTTCTTGAGGTAATCGCGGGCGTAGTGGCGGCGGTGCCGGCGCGCTTCGTCATCGGGGGGACGCGGGAGCACCGGCGCGGCGCCATCCTCCATCCGGGCGAGGTGCACCATCTCCTGCGCCACGTCCTTGAACGCGAGTCCGACACAGGCTTCCACCCGCTCCCGCGCCATGCCCAGCACCACGAAGCAGGGGCCGGAACTCACCAGGTAGTTCACCGCTTCCAGGGCCTCGCGCACCCGCTCCGGCGGGCAGCGGTCCAGGTCATCCATGAAGATGGCCAGCGTGCGCGGCCGCAGCGCGCGGGCCACCTCCTGGAACTGGCGGGCATAGTCATTCAGGAATCGGCTCTGGGCATCCGCCTGCTTGAGGCTGCCCGCCACGGACACGGCGAGGGCGCCGGGATTCACGCCGAACGCCTTGAGCCCGCGCCAGGCCGTGAGCAGCGGCCCCAGCACGGCCACCAGCGCCGCGAAGGACTTGAACTGGGCCAGCAGCTCCTCGGCGGACTTCGGATCGTCGGCTTTCAGGACTTTCGCGAAATGGGGCAGCCACTCGATGGCGGCGGTGAGGTGCGCGGGCTTCATCCCGAAGTAGGTCACCAGCCAGGCCGCCAGGAAAACCATCGCGGCCACCCAGAGGGGACGCTCCCGGGTGCGCACCCAGGCGAGTTGCCAGCGGAATCGCAGGCCCTCCGCCGACGCGAACCGCGGCAGCGCCTGGGCGCGGATGGTCGCGATCAACGCCGCCAGCAGGTTCGCCTCCTTTGGCTGGTGCCAGGGGTTGAACCACACCGGCCGGAAGCCCCGGGAGCGCAGGTCCTCCCGCAGCAGGTTCATCAGGGAACTCTTGCCGCTGCCCCAGTCGCCAGTGATGGAAAGCGTAAGCGGGGGCTCGGTGGCGGCGTTGCGCAGGAAATTGGACAGCCCCAGGGCGATGGCACTGAAGTTGAGCGCGTCCCGGTCCCCCGCTTCCAGGGGCCGGTCCGACAGGGCAAGGTCCGCGACCGAGGCCACCGCCCGCACCTGGGGTCGCGGTGGCCGCAACGCCATGCCCAGGGATCCGAGCCCCGCCAGCAGCGCGAGATACCACCACGGCGCCGGGAAGCGGGCGTAGGTCACGAGGGGCGGGGCGCCCGGCAGTTCGCCGCCAAGCCAGGTCCGGCCGGCATCCGCGGTGCGCAGGATCGCGCCGGCTCCAGTGGCCCAGCCGTTCCGGGCGTCGGTGAACGTCACAGCATTGAGATCCGCCCGCGTGCCGCTCGACTGGGGCGTCCAGGTGGCGCCGCCGTCCAAGGTGTGAAGGATGAGGCCGCCTTCGCCCGCCACCCATCCTGTGCGTGCGTCGCTGAATGCGATGGTGTCGAGTGACCGCTTGGTGCCGCTCGCCTGGGGCCTCCAGGTCGCCCCACCGTCCGCTGTGCGGAGAATGGTGCCCTGCTTGCTCGCCGCCCAGCCGCTCCGGGGGTCGCTGAACGCCACCGCCGTCAGCGTCTCCCGGGTTCCGCTTTGCTGAAACGACCAGGTGGCGCCGCCATCCGAGGTGTGGAGGATGGTGCCGGCCGATCCCACTGCCCAGCCGCTCCGAGCGTCGGTGAACGCCACCGATGCCAGCGTCTCCCTTG
>DASTHR010000192.1:0-3149 GCA_035718105.1 Burkholderiales bacterium | reverse complement strand
GAGGAGCGCTTCGACATCCGCTACCAGTCGGTGCCGGACAACAAGGCCTGCGAATGCGGCGCCATCCTGCGCGGCGTGAAGCGACCCCAGGACTGCAAGGTGTTCGGCACCGTCTGCACGCCGGAGAACCCCATCGGCTCCTGCATGGTGTCCTCGGAGGGCGCCTGCGCGGCGCACTATACCTACGGGCGCTTCCGTGAGGTCGCGTAAAGAATGAACCACCAAGACACGAAGGCACCAAGAAAATCCATGATGTGTTGCTTCGTCCTTTGTGTCTTGGTGCCTTGGTGGTGAGAGGATTTTCATGGGCACGGTGAAAAGAGGCTACGTCAGGCCCGTGGACTTCAAGCACGGGCGGGTCGATATGACTCATGGCAGCGGCGGCAGGGCCATGGCCCAACTCATCGAGGAGCTGTTCCTGCGCGCCTTCGACAACGAGTGGCTGCGGGAGATGAACGACCATGCGCGCTTCTCCGTGACCGGCGGGCGCATGGTGATGGCCACCGACAGCCATGTGGTCTCGCCCCTGTTCTTTCCAGGCGGCGACATCGGCTGCCTGTCGGTGCACGGCACCATCAACGACGTCGCCATGGCCGGGGCGCGCCCGCTCTACCTCTCGGCGAGCTTCATCCTGGAGGAGGGCTTCCCCCTCGCCGACTTGCGGCGCATCGTGGAGTCCATGGCCAATGCCGCCAGCCACGCCGGGGTGCCCATCGTGACCGGCGACACCAAGGTGGTGGAGAGCGGCAAGGGCGACGGCGTTTTCATCACCACCACCGGGATCGGGGTGGTGCCCGACGGCATTGACGTCTCCGGCGACCGCGCCCGGCCCGGCGACCGCATCATCGTGTCCGGCACCCTGGGCGACCACGGCGTGGCCATCATGTCGCTGCGGGAGAACCTTACCTTCGAAACCGCGATCCAGTCCGACACCGCGGCGCTGCACGGGCTGGTGGCGGCCATGGTGGACGCCGTGCCGGGCATCCGCTGCCTGCGGGACCCGACCCGGGGCGGGCTGGCCACCACGCTCAACGAGATGGCGCGCCAGTCCGGGGTGGGGATGCGCATCCTGGAATCGGCGCTGCCGGTGAACGCCGAGGTCAACGCCGCCTGCGAGTTCCTGGGGCTCGATCCGCTCTACGTCGCCAACGAGGGCAAGCTGGTGGCCATCTGCCCCCCGCAGGACGCCGGGCGGCTGCTCGCGGTCATGCGCGCCCATCCGCTGGGGCAGAAGGCGGCGGTCATCGGTGAAGTGACCGAGGACCCCCAGCATTTCGTGCAGATGGAAACCGCCTTCGGCGGCAGCCGGGTGGTGGACTGGCTGACCGGCGAGCAGCTTCCCCGGATTTGCTGAAAGCCCCTGCCGCGGAGGACGCCGAGGTCGAAGTGGAAGGAAGATGAATGATCTGATATTTGCTCCGCGTCCCTTGCGTCCTCTGCGTTGAGAGCTTATTTCACATGCGCATATTGCTTCTGACACATAGCTTCAACAGCCTCGCCCAACGGCTCTACGTGGAGCTATCGGAGCGCGGTCACGAGCTGTCCGTCGAGTTCGACATCGCCGACAGCGTGACCGAGGAGGCCTGCGCCCTGTTCCGCCCCGATCTGGTGATCGCGCCGTTCATGAAGCGCGCGATCCCCGCCTCCGTCTGGCGCAGCCATGTCTGCCTGGTGGTGCATCCGGGCATCGTCGGCGACCGCGGGCCCTCCGCGCTGGACTGGGCCATCCTCAACGGCGAGACCGAATGGGGCGTCACCGTGCTGCAGGCGAACGCGGAAATGGACGGCGGCGACATCTGGGCTTGCGAAACCTTCCCCATGCGGGAGGCCAGCAAGAGCAGCCTCTACCGCAACGAGGTCACCGAGGCCGCCACGCGCTGCGTGCTGACCGCCGTGAATCGTTTCGAGCGCGGCGGCTACAGGCCGGAGCCGCTGGACTGCGGCAAGCCGGGCGTGCGCGGACAGGCGCGACCCCTGATGCGCCAGGAGCAGCGGCGCATCGACTGGAATCGCGACCACACCGCCCTGGTGCTGAGGAAGATCCGCGCCGCTGACTCCTTCCCCGGCGTGCTCGATGAAGTCCGCGGCCTCGCCTGCCATCTCTACAATGCCTGGCCGGAAAGCGAACACCGTGGCCCCCCGGGCGAAGTCATCGGCCGCCGCGACGGGGCGATTCTCCGCGCCACGGTGGACGGCGCGGTGTGGATCACCCACCTCAAGCCGGCCGGCGAGGCCCCGGCCTTCAAGCTGCCGGCCTGCATGGTGCTGGGGGACCGCGTGAGCGACGCGCCGGAAATACCCCTGGCGCCGTCCCAGCCCGCCGCGGGCGACACCTGGCGGGAGATCTGGTATGAGGAAGAGGGCAGCGTCGGCTACCTGCATTTCGAGTTCTACAACGGCGCCATGTCCACCTCGCAGTGCCTGCGCCTGCGGGAGGCCTACCTGGAGGCGACGCGCCGCCCGGTGAGAGTCGTCGTCCTCATGGGCGGCGCGGACTTCTGGTGCAACGGCATACACCTCAACATGATCGAGGCGGCGGAGAGCGCCGCCGACGAGTCCTGGGCCAGCATCAACGCCATGGACGACCTGTGCCTGGCGCTGCTGGAGAACACCCGCCAGCTCACCCTCGCGGCGATGCAGGGGAACGCCGGCGCCGGAGGCGTGTTTCTCGCCCTGGCGGCGGACCGGGTGCTAGCCCGTGAAGGGGTGATCCTCAACCCCCATTACAAGGGCATGGGCAACCTCTATGGCTCGGAGTACTGGACCCACCTGCTGCCGCGGCGGGCGGGCGCAGAGCGCGCCCGCGCCATCACCGAGAACCGCCTGCCCATCGGCGCGCGCCGGGCCCGCGAACTGGGCCTGGTGGACGAGTGCTTCGGCGCCAGCATCGAGGCCTTCCGTACCGGCGTGGGGGAACGCGCCCGGCAGCTGGCCGCTGAGGCCGATGCCCTGCTTGCGGGGAAGCACGAGCGCCGCGCCCGCGACGAGGCGGAGAAACCCCTCGCCGCGTACCGCGCCGAAGAACTGCAGCACATGAAGCTCAACTTCTACGGCTTCGACCCCAGCTACCATGTGGCCCGCTACCACTTCGTGCACCGGGTGCCCCACGCCTGGACGCCGCTGCACCTGGCGCGCCACCGCCGCAACCA
>DASTHR010000191.1:0-3245 GCA_035718105.1 Burkholderiales bacterium | reverse complement strand
GAGCAGGTGGGCGCAGGGGTTGAGCCGCCCGTCGGCGCCCACGATGAAGTCCACGTCGTGGCGGATCTTGAAGATGTCGGCGCCATTGGTGATCAGGCCCTGGCGGGTACAGGTGCCGACGCCCCCCGCGATGTCGCAGCCGACGGTGGTGGCGAGGGGAAACTCGTGGGCGCCATTGTTGACGGGGTCGCGATGCAGCGACCAGATCAGCACGTCCGCGGGTTGCTGCGTGGCATAGCCGATGAACAGGGAGCGCACCCGCTGGTTCTCGAAGCCCGGCGCGTCGATCTCCACCTCGTCGAGGAAGATGTAATCGGGCTGGGCGGGATCGGCGGCGTTGGTGGTGAGGGCGATCTGGATCATCGAGGTGTGGGCGGACAGGAATCGCACGCCGTTGATGGTTTCGAAGTTGCCCTCCACCACCACGCTGTCGCCCGCCTGGACCGGCGCGAAGCGCCGCGAGTCCGCCACCGGCGTGACCGGCGTCCCGGGAGCCCCCGGCGCGGGCCGGTTGGCGGCGGGACAGAGCACGTCACCGGAGCCGTCGGCGTTCGCCTGGGCGATCGTCACGCCGAGTCCCAGGATGTCGGTGAAGGTCCGGCTCACGGTGCTAGGGATGCACACCGGGTAGCCGCTGGCGAAGACGTTGGTGTAGTTGTCGGGGTCCAGGGTGAAGCGGGGATCGGGGCTGCAGTTGGGGCTGCCGTCAATGCAGCCGAGGCCCTGCTGGACGGTATGGCGCCCGGTGGGGTCGTTCAGGCGCACCATGACACCCGTGGCCGGATCGCCCGCGATGCCGTTGAGCCGGTAGTAGCCGTCGCTGTAGCTGACGTAGGACACCCGGCCCGACAGCATCTCCGTGCCTTTCTGGATCAGCACGTCGCCGGCGATGGCGTTCCCGGCGTTGGTCTGGTTGGCCGACAGCGTGGCGAAGCCGCCGGCGCCGCTGCTGTTGCAGCGATCGCCCTTGGCGAGACCCGTCTCGCCCAGCGCGACGCAGGCGGCGGGCGCCTGGTCAAAGAGCTGCTTCAGGGTGAGCCGGTTGGCCGGCAGGTCAAGCAGCAGGTTGCGCGGCAGGATGATGCGCTGCCCGCCGACCTGGATGATGCCTCCCGACCAGTGGTCGGCGGGGTCGTTGATGGTGATGCGCTCGATTTCGCCGGTGATGGGAACATTGACCGGCGCGGCCTGGGCCGAGGGCGCGATTCCCGCGATCATGAGCAACGCGGGGAACAGGCGGGCCAGCGCCCGCCGCGGCGACGCGATAGTGCACGGCTTCATTTGAACCTCTCCTTGGTGACGTGTTGGTCTGTCTTGTTTGTCCACGGCCCCGGTTCTGACCCGGATGCTCGCGGCGCCAGCAACGGCGCTTACTCCTCTAACCCTGCAACAACGGCAAACGTGTCCGGCAGTTCCTCCTTCCACATCAGAAGCAAACAACCACGGATCTCAGCGAGCCCTCTGCTCCGGTTCTGTCGGCGGGGCCGGGGCATCCCCGGCACATCCGGCTTCCGGTTCCGTGCCCTCGTGAGTGCCCCGCTTTCCGTGTCCTGCGGGGAGCCTCCGACGGCACGGTCACATAGATAACACCCCGGCCCTGACACGACCGTGACGCGAAAATTTTGATTTCGTCATGCTGCGCGGCCTCCGTTGCGAACCGTTTTCATCGGCGCGGGGTTGCGTCCCGGGATTTCCCCCCGGGGGAGCCGGGACAGGACGGTGGGGACATCGCGCCGCGCTTGGCGCCGGGGACCGTGATGCCGCAAAGGAAAGGCGCGTGCCGGTTCAGGCAGCGAAAGCGCTGCGGTCGGGCACCAGGGGAGACCCCAATGCAGTGGAAAACCGGGAATCGCGGGCCCGGGCGGCGCCGGGGAGCACCGGCCTTTGCCGAGCACGCAGCAGGTGACTCCCTATCCCGAGCGCAGGCCCTACCAGAGGCCGGGGACGAGACGGTGGCGCACCTCGGCGACGTAGGCCGGCCATCCGGCGTGTCGAGACAGGACCCGCTCCTCGGCGCGAATGCGGTACAACAGGGACGCCCACCCCGCGATCGCCAGCAGCGCAGCGCCGGGGTTCCACTCCCCAAGGTTGTAACCGATATCGGCAACCATGTAGGCCAGGTACATCGGATGGCGGACCAGGCGGTAGGGGCCGCCCGTCGCAAGGCCCCGCAGGGCCGGCCGTACCCCGAACCATCGGCCCAGTCTGAGAAGGCTGGCGAGGCTCAGGCAGGCCGCGAGGGTCACGAGCAGGAGTCCGCCCGCCGGCGCCACGGGTTCGCCGGGCACCCAGTGAAGATACGCCACCTGGGCATAGGGGTAGGCGTACGCCACGGCGACGGCAGCGCCGGCGGCGAGCGAGTGGTCCCCCAGCTCAGGCCGGCGCCGCGTGAGGGCAATCCCCAGAACCAGGAGGTGCTGTGACGTGTAGATCCAGTCCGCGAACGAAAACGTGGGCGTCAGCTGAAAGAGCAGCGCCAGTTCCGCCGCTGTCACCCCGAACAGAAGCAAGTCGGCAAACGTGCGCCCGCCCGGTCTGCGCGCCTGTGGTCCCATGACAATAATCCCGCCGCGCCGCGGGGGTGCGGCGCGTTTCGGGCAAGGTTCGCACATTTTCGGCCGAACACCACCATCCCCGCGCAGGACCGCCCGGCCCCCAGCCCACCGCAGGCGCGGCCACGGCGGTGGAGTCAGTCCGTGTAGCCGCTGCCGATGGCCGACATGGGGAGTTCGAGCCCGAGGCCGGGCACCGACTTGGCGATCCAGGCGGTGAAGGTGTTGCTGTTGGGCCCCGGAAAGACGCGATAGGTGTCGGGCCACGGGTAACGGCGCGCCGCCTGATCCACCTGCTCGATGAGCTCGTCCACGCCAGCGCCGCGGCGGTCGGCGAGCACCCGCGGCCGCTCGCCGAACCAGTAGCGGTCGGGGGCGTCGCGCTCGATGCGCACCACGGTCACGCCGTGCCGTTGCCGCCAGCCGATGACCTCATACACGGTGTAATAGGGCTGACCGCTGCGCTTGGCGGAAATCCAGGTGTGCACTCCGAGCCAGCCGCGCCAGCCCCAGGCCGGGGCGGCATAGACCTGGATCACGGCGTCGCGGGTGGTGGCAGGGTCCGGCGCAATTCCGGCGGGCTCGCGGCTCGCGCTGCGCCAGTCGCCAACCGAACAGCCTGCAAGTGAGAAGATGGCGGCAACGGCGCAGATGATGATCCAGATTCTTGCCATGGTCCTTACCGGCATGCAT
>DASTHR010000190.1:0-5207 GCA_035718105.1 Burkholderiales bacterium | reverse complement strand
AAACCTCGCGCAAGCTCATCATCGGCACCAACCGGCCGGAAGTTAGGCTGATCGTGGTCCGGGCGAGCGACGTTCCCACCTATGTCCAGTACGGCGCCGCCGACCTCGGCATCGCCGGCAAGGACGTGCTGCTGGAGCATGGCGGCGAGGGCCTCTACCAGCCCCTGGACCTGAACATCGCCCGTTGCCGCATGATGGTGGCGGTGCCGGAGGCGATGGACTACGAATCCGCGGTGCGCCGCGGCGCGCGCCTCAAGGTGGCGACCAAGTATGTGAAGACCGCCCGTGGACACTTCGCGCGCAAGGGGGTGCACGTGGACCTGATCAAGCTCTACGGCTCCATGGAACTCGCGCCCCTGGTGGGGCTGGCGGATGCCATTGTGGACCTGGTGGACACCGGCAGCACCCTGCGCGCGAACCGCCTGCGCCCGGTGGAGGAGATCATGGCGATCTCTTCCCGGCTCATCATCAACCAGGCCGCGCTGAAGCTGAAGCGGGGGCTGATCCAGCCCCTGGCGGACAGCTTTGCCGCGGCCGTAAAGGCTTGATCCATGCTCAACATCAAGCGCCTGTCCAGCACTGATCCGGATTTTGAGCCCCGGTTCTCCGGCCTGCTCGCTTTCGAGGGCGCCCAGGACCCGCAGGTGGATGCGGCGGTGGCGGCCATTCTCGAAGACGTGCATCGGCGCGGCGATGCCGCGGTGCTGGAATACACCCGCCGCTTCGACCGGCTGGAGGCGGCGTCCATGGCCGCGCTGGAGCTGCCAAAGGCCGCGCTGCAGGAGGCGATGGACAGTCTTCCGGCGGCGCGACGCGACGCGCTGGAGAAGGCGGCGATCCGCGTGCGTGCCTACCATGAGCGGCAACTCCTGCAGTCTTGGAGCTACGTCGAGGCGGACGGCACGCTGCTCGGGCAGAAGGTGACCCCCCTGGACCGGGTGGGACTGTATGTTCCCGGCGGCAAGGCCGCCTATCCCTCTTCGGTGCTGATGAACGCCATTCCGGCCCGGGTGGCGGGGGTGGGGGAGATCATCATGGTGGTCCCCACCCCCGGCGGCGAGCGCAACGCCCTGGTGCTGGCGGCGGCGGCGCTGTGTGGCGTGGACCGGGTGTTCACCATCGGCGGCGCCCAGGCGGTGGCGGCGCTGGCCTACGGCACTCGGACCGTGCCCCAGGTGGACAAGATCGTAGGCCCCGGCAACGCCTACGTGGCGGCGGCCAAGCGCCGGGTGTTCGGGGTGGTGGGCATAGACATGGTGGCGGGGCCGTCGGAGATTCTGGTGCTCAGCGACGGGCGTAGCAACCCGGACTGGGTGGCCATGGACCTGTTCTCCCAGGCCGAGCATGACGAACTGGCCCAGTCCATCCTGGTCAGCCCCGACCCGGGGTTCCTCGACGCGGTGCAGGCCAGCATGGAGCGCCAGCTGGCGGAGATGCCGCGCCGGGAAGTGATCCGCGCCTCCCTGGAAGGGCGGGGCGCGCTGATCCGGGTGCGGGACCTGGAGGAGGCCTGCGCCATCGCCAACCGCATCGCCCCGGAACACCTGGAACTGTCCGTTGAGGAACCGCAGCGCTGGGTGGAAAAAATCCGCCACGCCGGCGCCATCTTCATGGGGCGCTACACCAGCGAAGCCCTGGGGGATTACTGCGCCGGGCCCAATCACGTGCTGCCCACTTCGCGCACCGCGCGTTTTTCCTCGCCCCTGGGGGTGTACGACTTCCAGAAGCGCAGCAGCCTGATCGAGGTGTCGCGCGAGGGAGCGGAAACCCTCGGGCGCATCGCTTCCGAACTGGCCCTCGGAGAAGGGCTCGCGGCCCACGCCAGGTCCGCCGAATACCGGATTCCGGGCTGATGGTCGCAACCCCGAAGGACATCATCCGCGAGGATATCCGGGAACTTTCGGCCTACCATGTCCCGGACGCCCGGGGCATGGTGAAGCTTGACGCGATGGAAAACCCCTACGGCCTGCCGGAGGGGTTGCGCGACGAACTGGCGCTCCTCGCCCGCGACGCTCCGCTCAACCGTTATCCCGACCCCGCGGGAGGCGCCCTGCGACAGCGGCTGCGCGAGGTCATGCAGGTTCCGGAGGGGATGGAGATCCTGCTGGGCAACGGGTCGGACGAGATCATCCAGATGCTGTGCCTCGCCGTGGCGAAGCCGGGCGCGGTGGTGATGGGCGTGGATCCGAGCTTCGTCATGTTCCGCATGATTGCCACATTCGCCGGCCTGCGCTACGAGAGCGTTCCCCTGGGCGCAGGCTTCGCCCTGGACCGGAACGCGATGTTCGCCGCCCTGGAGCGCCACCGCCCGGCGCTCACCTTCCTTGCCTATCCCAACAACCCCACGGGCAACCTGTTCGACCCCGACCACATGGAGGAGGTGATCCGCCGCGCGCCGGGCCTGGTGGTGGTGGACGAGGCCTACACCGCCTTCGCCGGGACCAGTTTCATGGATCGCCTGGCCGCGCATTCCAACCTGGTGCTGATGCGCACGCTGTCCAAGCTGGGGCTCGCCGGGCTGCGTCTGGGTTTCCTGGTGGGCCGCCCGGAGTGGATCGCGGAGGTCGACAAGCTGCGCCTGCCCTACAACATCAATGTACTCACCCAGCTGGCGGCGGAGCGCGCGCTGGCCCATGCCGACGTGCTCATGGAGCAGGCCGCGGCGATCCGCATCGCCCGCGCCGTGCTGCTGGAGGAACTGACCGCGCTGCCCGGCGTGGACGCCCTGCCCAGCTCGGCCAACTTCATCCTGTTCCAGGTTCCGGACGTGGACCGTGTATTCGCGGGCCTCAGGCAACGGGGGGTGCTGGTGAAGAACCTCAATGGTTCCCACCCGCGGCTTGCCGGCTGCCTGCGGGTCACCGTGGGGACGCCGGAGGAGAACCGGGCTTTTCTGGACGCGCTGCGAGCCGCGCTGGGCCACTGATATACTTTGCGAAGTTGCAGGTTGCAAGGGGCAAGTCCCAAGAGGAAAAGCGGTGGATCAGAATCGGAACGGCCTTCCATGCAAGCCGTAATTTGCACCTTGAAACCTGAACCTTGAGCCTCAAACCATGCGCAAGTCACAAGTCACCCGCGACACCCTGGAGACGCAGATCAGCGTCAAGCTCAACCTCGACGGCACCGGCAAGGCCAGCCTCGGCACCGGCGTGCCCTTCCTCGACCACATGCTGGACCAGGTGGCGCGCCACGGCATGATGGACCTGGAGGTCCAGGCCAGGGGAGACCTGCACATCGACGCCCACCACACCGTGGAAGATGTCGGGATTACGGTCGGTCAGGCGCTGTCCCGGGCGCTGGGTGACAAGAAGGGCGTGCGCCGTTACGGCCATGCCTACGTGCCTCTGGACGAAGCGCTGTCCCGCGTGGTGGTGGACCTCTCCGGTCGCCCCGGCCTGGAATTCAATGTCGCCTTCACCCGGGCCCGGGTGGGCGAGTTCGACGTCGACCTGGTGCGGGAGTTCTTCCAGGGATTCGTGAACCACGCGGCACTTACCCTGCACGTCGATAATCTCCGGGGCGACAACGCCCACCACCAGGCCGAAACCGTGTTCAAGGCCTTCGGCCGGGCGTTGCGCATGGCCTGCGAAGCCGATCCCCGGGCGGCCGGCCGCCTGCCTTCCACCAAGGGCAAGCTCTGATTCGGAATCAAGGGGCAAGGCTCAGGGCAAATCATGACCAGCATCGCCGTTGTTGATTACGGCATGGGCAACCTGCGCTCCGTGGCCAAGGCCCTGGAGCATGTCGCTCCCGGGGCCGAGGTGCGCATCACGGGCGACCCGGGGACGGTGCGGGCGGCGGAACGGGTTGTGGTTCCCGGGCAGGGCGCGATGCCGGACTGCATGCGCGAGCTGGACGCCCGCGGGCTGCGCCCGGCGGTGCTGGAGGCGGCCGCCTCGAAGCCCTTTCTCGGCATCTGCATCGGCCTGCAGATGCTGTTCGAGTCGAGCGAGGAGGGCCATGTCGCCGGGCTCGGGATTCTCGCGGGGTCGGTGCGCCGCTTCCCGGCGGCGGCCATGGCGGACGCCCAGGGCAACCGCCTGAAGGTGCCGCACATGGGCTGGAACCAGGTGCGGCAGTGCATGACGCATCCCCTGTGGGAGGGCATTCCCGACGGCGGCCGCTTCTATTTCGTCCACAGCTACTACGCTGACCCCGGGGAGCCGGGCGTGGTGGCCGGCGTGAGCGCCTACCCGTTCGAATTCTGCTGCGCGGTGGCCCGGGGCAACCTGTTCGCCGTGCAATTCCACCCGGAGAAGAGCGCCGCGGCCGGACTGCGGCTGCTCGCGAATTTCGCCGGCTGGCATCCCGGCGAAACGGCCGCTGCGGTTTAAGGTTATTTCGGTGTAAACTTTCCCCGCGACATCCTCAAGATATATCCGTATCCCCGCTTTCCGGCCGCCGTTGCATCCCGCCCATGCTCATCATTCCCGCCATTGACCTGAAGGATGGGCACTGCGTCCGCCTGCGCCAGGGCAAGATGGACGATGCCACCGTGTTTTCCGAGGATCCCGGCGCCATGGCCCTCCACTGGCGCGACCACGGCGCGCGCCGCCTGCATCTGGTGGACCTGAACGGGGCCTTCGCCGGAAAGCCGCGCAACGAGCCGGCCATCAAGGCCATCGTCGAGGCGCTCGGCGACGAACTTCCCATCCAGCTCGGCGGGGGCATCCGCGACCTGGAGACCGTGGAGCGTTACCTCGATGACGGCATCACCTACGTGATCATCGGTTCCGCCGCGGTGAGGACGCCGGGCTTTCTTCACGAGGCCTGCAATGCCTTTCCGGGCCATATCATGGTCGGCCTGGATGCCCGCGACGGCAAGGTGGCGGTGGATGGGTGGTCCAAGGTGACCGGGCACGACGTGATCGATCTCGCCCGGCGCTTCCAGGACTACGGCGTGGAAGCCGTGATCTACACCGACATCGGGCGCGACGGCATGCTGAGCGGCGTGAACGTGGAGGCCACCGTGGCCCTGGCCCGGGAACTCATCATCCCGGTGATCGCCAGCGGAGGCATCCAGAACCTGGATGATGTGAAGGCGCTGTGCCGGGCGGAATCCGAGGGCATCATGGGCGCCATCACCGGGCGCGCCCTCTACGAGGGGACGCTCGATTTCCGCAAGGCCCAGGAGCTGGCCGACGAGCTGAGGCAACGGTAGGCAGCGAACAGTGAGCAGTAAACGGCCCCTGCCAACCCGCTCCCCG
>DASTHR010000189.1:0-4837 GCA_035718105.1 Burkholderiales bacterium | reverse complement strand
CCCTGCCCTATGGCGAGATCGCCCGCAAGCCGCGGGACAACTCCGATCCGGCGAACTTCGCCTACCGCATCGAGTCGCGGGAACTGGTGGGAACCGGGGGCAAGTTCTAGGCGGACGGCGGGATTTTGAAGCCTTCAGGGTCGAGCGCCGGCCCTTCCGACTGACCGTCTCGGCTCAGGAGACTTGTTTCGGCTTCTGCGCGCTCTTGGGCCGGAACGCCTTCACCACCTCGTCGCGAGTCTCGATGTAGGGCCCGCCGATCAGGTCGATGCAGTAGGGCACGGCGGCGAAAATGCCGTGCACCAGCGGCGTCCCCTCCGCATCCTTGAGCCCCTCCAGGGTTTCGCGGATGGACTTGGGCTGGCCCGGCAGGTTCAGGATCAGGCATTTTCCCCGGATCACGGCCACTTGCCGCGAAAGGATGGCGGTGGGCACGAAGCGCAGGCTGATCTGGCGCATCTGCTCGCCAAAACCGGGCATCTCCCGGTCTGCCACCGCCAGCGTCGCATCCGGCGTTACATCCCGGGGCGCGGGGCCGGTGCCCCCGGTCGTGAGCACCAGGTGACAGCCATCCGCGTCCACCAGTTCCCGGAGCGCGGCCTCGATTCCCGGCCGCTCGTCGGGGATCAGCCGCTTCAGCGCCCGCCAGGGCGTGGAAAGACAGCGACCGAGCCACTCCTCCAGGGCCGGAATCCCTTCGTCCTGATAAACGCCCCGCGAGGCGCGGTCGCTCACGGAAACCAGGCCCACCACCAGGGTTTGATCCTCGATCATTCGGGTTCCTCCTCTGCGCACGCCGCGCCGGCGGCGCCGGGCGGCGGGATGATTTCCTTCAGCGCGTCGAACAGCGCCCGGTAACTGCGGGGCGGCCGTCCCTCTGCCGCTTCCTTGCGGGCGCTCCGGGCAAGGCTGCGCAGCCGCTGCAGGTCGGCGCCGGCAAACTCCCGCGCGACCTCGTCCGCCGCACGTTCGTCGGCCACCAGGCCCTCCCGCAATCGCTCCAGACGGTGCAGCCAGGCAGCATGCTCCCGGGAGTTCCCGTCCCAGGCCGCGAAACGCGCCCGGATGGGCTCGGCATCCACGCTGCGCATCAGCTTTCCGATGTACTGCATCTGACGCCGCAGCGCGCCGTGGCTGCGGATGCGCCGGGCTTCCTCGACCGCGGCGCGCAGGGAGTCGGGCAGGTCCATCTGCGCCAGTCGCTCCTTGTTCAGGGCCACCAGGCGCTCGCCCAGGTCCTGCAGCGCCTCCATCTGGCGCTTGCGCTGGGTTTTGCTCGGGGTTTGTTCGTCCATGGCCTGGCGACTCCGGTGCGGGCTGATATCATAGCGACTTTTGCGCGAATTTCCCGTGTCCGGCGAACGCTTCTCCCATCCTTTCGAGACCCTCAACCAGATCGCCCGCGACGTCCTGGCGCAGGCGGCAGCCCGGGGCGCGAGCGCCTGCGAGACCGAGGTGAGCGACGGATTCGGGCAGAGCGTGACCGTGCGCCGCGGCGAGGTGGAAACCATCGAGTACAACCGCGACAAGGGGCTCGGCGTCACGGTCTACATCGGACAGCGGCGCGGGCACGCCAGCACGTCCGATTTCTCGCCCCAGGCCATTCGTGATGCGGTGGACGCGGCTCTCAGCATCGCCGGCCACACCGCCGAGGACGACTGCGCCGGTCTGGCGGATCGCGACTTGCTGGCGACCGAGATTCCCGACCTCGACCTGCACCACCCCTGGCCGCTCACCGTGGGGGAGGCCATCGTGCTCGCCAAGTCCTGCGAGGACGCCGCCTTCGCCGCCGACAAGCGGGTCACGAATTCCGAGGGCGCGTCGGTTTCAGCCCATGAAACCCAGTTTGTCTACGCAAACAGCCTGGGCTTCCTGGCCGGCTATCCCAGCTCGCGCCACAGCGTCGGGTGCACGGCCATTGCGGGCAAGGGCGACGCCATGCAGCGCGATTACTGGTACAGCATCGCCCGCTGTGCGGCGGGGCTTGAATCCGTCGACGCCGTCGGGCGCAAGGCGGGCGAACGTGCCGCGGCGCGCCTCAAGGCGCGCAAGATCGGGACCCGGGAGGTGCCCGTGGTGTTCGAGGCCCCGGTGGCGGCGAGCCTGATCGGCCACCTGGTTTCTGCGGCGAGCGGCGGCAGCCTGTACCGCAAGTCCAGCTTCCTCCTGGACGCCCTGGGCACCCAGGTCTTCGCACCCGGAGTGCGCATCCGCGAACTGCCGCATGTCCCCCGCGGGCTGGCGAGCGGCGCCTTTGACGAGGAGGGCGTGGCCACCCGAAGCCGGGAGGTGGTGGCGGAGGGCGTACTGCAGGGGTATTTCCTGGGCAGCTATTCAGCGCGCAAGCTGGGAATGCGTTCCACCGGCAACGCCGGCGGCAACCACAACCTGGTGCTGGACCCCGGAGCGCTGGATCTGGCGGGCCTGCTGCGCGAGATGGGCACCGGGCTGCTGGTTACCGAACTGCTGGGCCACGGCATCAACATGGTCACCGGGGACTACTCCCGCGGTGCCGCCGGCTTCTGGGTGGAGGGCGGCGAGATCCGTCACGCGGTTGAGGAAGTGACGATTGCCGGCAACCTCAAGGACATGTTCCTGGGTCTGCGCGCCGCCGGGAACGACATCTTGGTGCGGGGCTCGCGCCAGTGCGGCTCCATCTGGATTGACCGCATGACCGTGGCCGGCGCCTGAGTGCCCGCCGCGCGACGAACCCGGGACGGCATCTCGCGCTTACCTCCTGATGAAGTCGCTGCTCGCCCTGGCCCGCGCCATTGACGGCGTGAATGAGCGCGTCGGCCGCATGGTCGGCTGGCTGGTGCTTGCCGCCTGCCTGGTGAGCGCCGGCAATGCCGCCGTTCGCTACCTCTTCAACGCCAGCTCCAACGCCTGGCTCGAGATCCAGTGGTACATGTTCGGCGCGATGTTCCTGCCGGCCGCCGGCTATGTCCTGCGCCACGACGGCCACGTGCGGGTCGACATCTTCTACCATCGCTTGTCCGCGAGGGGGCGGGCGTGGGTGGACCTGCTGGGCGGGCTGCTGTTCCTGCTGCCCATGGCGGTGCTGATCGGATGGCTGTCCTGGCCGGTGTTCATGCAGTCTTGGGCCATCGGCGAGATGTCTCCCGATCCCGGTGGCCTGGTGCGCTGGCCGGTGAAGCTGCTGGTGCCCCTGGGCTTCGGGCTGCTCGCGCTGCAGGGGGTGGCCGAGATCATCAAGCGGGTCGGCATTCTCACCGGGGACTACGTTCCGGAAGGCAGCTACAAGAGGCCCGAGGCGTGATCGGCATCGAGGTCATGGCCCCACTCATGTTCGCGGGGCTGGTGTTGTTCCTGCTGATCGGCTACCCGGTGGCGTTTTCCCTCTCCGCCGTCGGCCTCGCCTTTGGCGTGGTGGGCATTCACCAGGGCTTTTTCCAGCCGGCCCTGCTCCAGGCCATGCCGGAGCGGGTGTTCGGCACCATGTCAAACCAGATCCTGCTGGCGATTCCGTTTTTCACCTTCATGGGATCGCTGCTGGAGCGCTGCGGCATCGCCGAAGACCTGCTGGAGGCCGCGGGCCAGCTGTTCGGTGCCGTGCGCGGCGGCCTAGCCTATTCGGTGATCCTGGTGGGGGCGCTGCTCGCCGCCATCAGCGGTACGGTGGCGGCGTCGGTGATCGCCATGGGACTGATCTCGCTGCCCGTAATGCTGCGTCACGGCTACGACCCCCGCCTCGCGACCGGCGTGGTGGCCGCCTCGGGCACCATCGCCCAGATCATCCCACCGTCCCTGGTGCTCATCATCCTGGCCGATGTCCTCGGCCGCAGCGTCGGCGACATGTACGCCGGGGCCTTCCTCCCGAGCTTTGTGCTGGTGGGACTGTTCGCGCTCTATGTTTTCGGGGTGACCCTGGTGAAACCGGCCGCAGCGCCACCCCTGGCGCCGGAGGCGCGCTCCCGGTCCGCGGGCGAACTGCTGCGCGGCACCCTGGTTTCGCTGGTGCCGCCGGTGGCGCTCATGTTTGTGGTGCTGGGCACCATCCTGCTGGGCTGGGCCACTCCGACGGAGGCGGGCGCCATGGGGGCGGTGGGCGCGCTGGCGCTGGCGATAGCCAAGCGGCGTCTGACCGGCGCGCTGCTCCGTCAGGGCATGGACACCACGCTCAAGATCACCACCATGGTGATCTTCATCCTCATCGGCTCCCAGGTATTCAGCCTGGTGTTCCGCGGCGTGGACGGCGACCTCTGGATCGAGCGCCTGCTCACCTCGCTGCCGGGCGGCGTGATCGGATTCCTGCTGTTCGTGAACCTGCTGGTGTTCCTGCTGGCGTTCTTCCTCGATTTCTTCGAGATCGCCTTCATCGTGGTTCCGCTGCTCGCGCCCGTGGCGGAGAAGCTCGGCATTGACCTGGTATGGTTCGGCGTGATGCTGGGGGTCAACATGCAGACTTCGTTCATGCATCCCCCCTTCGGCTTTGCCCTGTTCTACCTCCGGTCCGTCGCGCCGCCGCAGGTGAGGAGCGCCGACATCTACTGGGGCGCCGTGCCCTGGGTGCTGATCCAGCTGGTGATGGTGGGGCTGGTGATCGCCTTCCCGGAACTGGTCACCCGGAGCGTCGAGATCTTCGGAAGAAACTGACTGCGCAGCGTGCTTAGGGAACCTCTGAACAAGTCCTTTGTGAGCCGCGTTTACACGAAAAATGCTCCAGATGCGAGGCGCGCGACGAAGGTCGTAGCGAGGACTACGATGCCGAGGAGCGCAACGACGCAGATGGGCATTTTATCGTGCAAACCCGGATGGGGCGCGGCTTTCCGGCCGATCTGCTTTGTCGCTCGCCTTGCGAATGCGCGCGCGCCAT
>DASTHR010000188.1:0-5423 GCA_035718105.1 Burkholderiales bacterium | reverse complement strand
GCGGCCCGCAGGGCGCGGCATACCGTCTGGTCAAAGGCCTCCTGCGCGGCTCCCGCCTTGGCGGCATGGGGTTCCAGTTCCGTGGCGGATGCCTCGTAGGCGTCCAGCAGACGGTTCCAGAACGCGAGCAGCTTCTGCTGGCGGATCTGGCTTTTCGTCTCGTAGAGCTGGTGCGCCGCGAGGTATTCCGCCAGCAGCCGCTCATGGTGGGGCTGTCCGGCCTCATCCACGACCCCCAGCACCGCGGCCCGCACCTCGGGCCTGAATCCCTCGGCTTCCTTGAGCGAAGTGAGCCAGGCGCAAACGTCATCCAGTGCCTTGGCCGGGTCATCCTCCGGCAGGTCCGCGAGCTCCTGCATCGCCGCCTCGGGGGTGGCCATGGGGTGGTCCGGTTTCTTCAGCCAGTCGAACATGGGCCTGTCCTGTCATAGCCGCGGCTTTTGCCCAGCCTAAATGCACTGTCACAAGAAAATCAAGAACTCTTAATGAATTCTTAGTACTTCGCCTGCAAAGTGCGGGCCATGAACGCGATCGCTCGACCCGGCACGAATGACGAGCCGGCCGGTCACTCCGGCGGACGGAAGTTCCTTCGGATCGCGCTGGTCACCGAAACCTATCCGCCGGAGATCAACGGGGTCGCCATGACCCTGGGTCGAATGGTGGAGGGGCTGTCGCATCGCGGCCACCAAATACAGCTGGTGCGGCCGCGGCAGGAATCCGACACCGGGACATCCAGGTCGAACGGCATTGAGCACGCTCTGGTGCGCGGCATCCCCATTCCCCGTTATGACAGCCTCAAGCTCGGACTCCCCGCCGGCGGGCGGCTGCGGCGCCTGTGGAGCGAACGCCGACCCGACGTGGTGCATATTGCCACCGAGGGGCCGCTGGGATGGTCGGCGCTCTCCGCCGCCCGTGACCTGGACCTGCCGGTCACGACCGATTTCCACACAAACTTCCACAGCTACAGCAATCATTACGGATTCGGCTGGCTGGCGACGGGGGTCGCCGCCTACCTGCGGGGATTTCACAACCGGGCGGGCTGCACTCTGGTGCCCACCGAGGGCATGCGCAGCACCCTCGCCGAGCAGGGCTTCCGCGACCTCAAGGTGGTGGCGCGGGGCGTGGACACGGCGCTGTTTCACCCCGGCCGGCGCTCGCCCGCCCTGCGGGCCCGCTGGGGTGCGGAGCCGGGTGATGCCGTGGTTGTGTATGTCGGCCGCCTCGCCCCGGAGAAGAACCTGCCGCTGGTCGTGAGGACCTTCGAGGCCATGCGCGCCGCCGAACCCCGCGCCCGGCTGGTGCTGGTGGGCGACGGCCCCGCCCGCAACGCCCTGGAGGCCGGAAACCGCGGGTATGTCTTCGCCGGCATGCGCCGCGGCGAGGACCTGGCCGCGCACTATGCCAGCGGCGACATCTTCCTGTTCCCCAGCACCACCGAGACCTACGGCAACGTCACCATGGAGGCGATGGCCAGCGGCCTGCCGGTGGTGGCCTACGAGTACGCGGCGGCGGAGGAACATATCCGCAGCGGCCTGAACGGACTGACCGCGCCGCTTGATGACGACGAGGCGTTCCAGCGCCAGGCGCTGACCCTCATCCGCGACTCCGCCTATGCCGCGGAGCTCGGACGACGCGCGCGCCAGACCGCGGAGCGCATAGACTGGGAGCAGGTGTACGACGCCCTCGAGCGCGCCCTGCGCGACACCATGGAGGCGCGGAACGGCCATGCTGCGGCTTGAGCACCAGATCGAGCGCATGCTGCGCTGGGACGAGGCGGTCTGCCTGCGCATGAACCGGGGGCTGCGGCTGCGCTGGCTGCGCCTGCCGCTGCAGGCGGCGAGCCGCCTCGGGGACGGGGTGTTCTGGTACTCCCTGCTCGCGGCGCTGCTGGCCCTGCATGGCCGCGAAGCCGCGGGACAGATTCTGCACATTCTGCTCACCGGGGCCGTCTGTTCCCTGATCTACAAATGGCTCAAGGCCCGCACCCTGCGTCCCCGACCTTACCAGGTGCTCCAGGCGATCCGCGCCGGCGCGGCGCCCCTGGACCGGTTCAGCTTCCCGTCGGGCCACACCCTCCACGCCGTGGCTTTCAGCGTGATGACCAGCGCCTGGTTCCCCGAGACTGCGTGGGTGGTCTGGCCCTTCACGTTCCTGGTGGCCCTGTCGCGGCCCGTGCTCGGACTCCACTATCCCAGTGACGTGCTGGCCGGCGCGGCCGTCGGCGCGGCGATCGCCGCACTGTCCCTTCCGTTGTAGAGTTCCAGCGGCAGCGGCAGGCCCTCGGCGAGCAACTGCCGCAGCACCTCCGGTTTCGCGATCTCCGGTTTCCCGTCGGGTACTTCCGCTTCCCAGGCCGGCCGTTCACCGGCCAGCAGGCGGTTGATGTCGGCGAGTCGCGCGGAGGTTTCCGCCACGTAGAAGTCGAGGCGCCGGCGCAGCCCGGTGTCCAGCTTGTGCGCCCAGCGGTGACAGGCACGGGGAATGCCCGACAGGCGCAGCGCGGCGTCGCCGCGCGCCAGGTAGATCGCGGCGCGCCGGGCATGGTCGTGCCGGCAGCCGAAATGCTCGCTGGCAAAGCGCGCGATCGTCGCGAGGTTTTCCGCGAGCAGGCGCCGCGGTCCGGCGACGGTGTCTGCCGCCAGGTGGTGATCCATGGCCCACTCGCTCACCGCGTGCGTGAGCACCGGAACGTCCAGCCACATGGCTTCGTGGAACGGCACAAAATGATTGTGTGCAATCACGTCCACCAGCAGGTGGCTGCTGAAGCCCAGGGCCAGGGCGCGCTCCCCGTCGTCGCGACTGTCGCGCAGCAGCTGCTCGGCGGTCGCCCACTGGTGGGTGCGGTCGAAGGCTCGGGTGCCGGCCCGGCGCCCGAACAGCGCCAGGTCGGGCAGGCACGCGCCCGCGAGCACCAGTTGCGGGAACCGGAGCAGGGCGCCGCGGAAGCGGCGGTCCAGCAGCGGGACCGACCAGAGCAGGAGCTGGGCGAAATAGACATGGGTCGCGAGTCCCCAGGCCCAGGCATCCGCGCTGGACAGGAGAAAGGGCATGGCCCATAAGAGGATCGGGTGCCGCCGCTTGCTCACGGGTGCAGCATGGCCGCGAAATGCGACGCCCGCATTGGGGAAGCATGACCGTTTCTTGAAACCAACGCCGCGTGGGACCGGGGCTGCGCCTGATAGGCGTTCGGGTGTAGGCTAATGCTCCCCTTCCAGGAGACCCGAATGCCCGGCAGGAGCGGCGGACCCGATCAGGCGCGGCTCGACCGCGTGGTGGCGGAGGCGCGGCGCGCCCGTGAAATCCGCGACCAGGGCTACCGCGAGCGGGCGCTCAAGCTGTTTCCCTGGATCTGCGCCCGTTGCGGCCGGGAGTTTTCGGGCCAGCGGCTGCGGGAGCTGACGGTCCACCACCGGGACGGAAACCACGACAACAATCCGCCGGATGGCAGCAACTGGGAACTGCTGTGCGTGTACTGCCATGACAACGAGCACTCCCGGGTGCTGGAGCACCAGCGCGGGGCCGGGACTGCCCCCCGGGACGAGATGCCGTCCGCCAGCCACCGTCCGTTCGCCGATCTGAAGTCGCTGCTGGGCAAGAAGGAGCAGCCGTAGAAAGCAGGAGGAGCCATGAAATACCGCATGGAACAAAGTGAATCCGGGTTGCGCATTCGCATCGAGGGCGTGACGCCCGGCGAGGTGGAGGGGCTGGTGGAAACATTGAACCAGTGCCGCAAGAGCGCCTGGGCCTGCCAGTCCGGCGAGTGCCAGAACATCGGCGAGATGGGCGTTGCCGGGGCGGGCGGCGTGGTGACCGTGACTTTCAATCAGGCGGCGGGGGAAAAGCTAAACGCCCGGGCCATCGAGCAGTGCCTGCGCTTCACCCTGCCCAAGGCCGAGCGGGAAGCCCCTTAATGCTGGCTTAAGGTGCCAGTCCTAGACTCCTCTCTCATGAGCGAGGGACGGAGACGGAGAGGGCGCGAGCATGTCGTCCGGCTGCTTGCGGCGCTGCGCCGCGAGCTGACCGGACGCTACCTTCCCCTGCTGGCGCTGGCCGGCGCCTTTCTGGTGACCTCCACCCTGACGCGCCTGGTGCTGTTCACCCATGCCGGCCGGCAACTTGAGCATCCGGCCCGGGAAATCCTGGCCGTGCTGCCCGTGGGGCTGGGCTATGATCTGGTCACCGCCCTCTATGCCTTTGCTCCCTTGGCGCTCTACCTGTGGCTGGTGCCGGACCGGTTCTACCGCTCCCGCTGGCACCGGCTGATCATCTACCTCGGCAGCTTCCTCACCCTGTTCGGACTGCTCTACCTGGGCGCGGTGGAGTATTTCTTCTTCGACGAATTCGATGCCCGCTTCAATTTCGTTGCGGTGGAATATCTGATCTACCCCCACGAGGTCTTCGTCAATATCTGGGACTCCTACCCCGTGGGGCGGGTGGTGGCCGCCGTGACTGCCTGCGCCGTCCTCGGCCTGTGGCTGCTGCGACCGGCCCTCGACCGCAGCCGGGGGTCCGGGAGCACCCTGCGCGGCCGGGCGCTGCCCTTCGCCCTGTTCGCACTCCTGTTCGCGCTCGGCCACGGAGGAGTCAACGCGGACAGCGGCCGCTATTCCGGCAACCGGGTGGCCAACGAGCTGGCGCAGAACGGCATCTACTCCTTCTTCCATTCCGCCCTGCATCACGACCTGGACTACGGCCAGTTCTACCTCACCCTGGATGAACGCGAGGCGACGGAGCGGGTGCGGGCGCTGGTGGCCCAGCCCAACACCACCTTCCTGCCCGGCCCGAATCCCCTGGCCCGGCGCGTGACCTATCCGGGGAAGCCGCGTCTGCTGAACGTGATCGTCATCATCGAGGAATCCCTGGGGGCGGAGTTCGTGGGCGCGTACGGCGACAAGCGGGGCCTGACCCCCAACCTCGACCGTCTGGCCGGCGAGAGCGTGGTCTTCGGCGACGTTTACGCCACGGGCACTCGCACGGTGCGGGGGCTCGAAGCCATCAGCGCCTCGTTCCCGCCGCTGCCCGGCGACTCCATCGTCAAACGCAGCGGTAACGAGGGCGTGTTCAACTGGGCCACGGTGATGCGCGGCGCGGGCTACAGCCCGACCTTCATCTACGGCGGCTACGGCACCTTCGACAACATGAATTACTACTTCGGCCACAACGGCTACCGGGTGGTGGACCGCACCGACATGGACCAGCCGAAGTTCGCCAACATCTGGGGCGTGTCCGACGAGGACCTGTTCCGCAACGCCATCCGCGTCTATGACGCGCAGCACGCGGCGGGGGAGCGCATTTTTTCCCTGGTCATGACCACCTCGAACCACAAGCCCTTCACCTTCCCCGCGGGCGTGCCGGGGGTCCCGGAGAAGGACGGCGGGCGGCTCGCCGGCGTCCGGTACGCGGATTACGCGCTGGGGCGCCTG
>DASTHR010000187.1:0-3954 GCA_035718105.1 Burkholderiales bacterium | reverse complement strand
GGGTCGAGTTCCGGGGCGATGCCCTTCAGCACCGCGAAGATCGCTTCTCGAATCTGCTTTTCTTCCATGTTTTCGCCTTTCGGTCCTTACGCTTCACCCCAAACGCCTCACAGCTTTTCCGGCTCTTGCAGCAGCCGTGCGATCTCGGCAAGAAGCAACGCGCCGCGGTGGCCGTCGCTCACCCTGTGATCGGCGGAAAGGCTGGCGGTGACCGCCGGTCCCACGACGGGCTTGCCGTCCTCCGCCCACACCCGCTCGCCGACCCGCCCGAATCCCACCAGCGCCACCTGGGGCGGGTAGATGATGCCATGGACCAGGTCCACGCCCTGGTCCCCGAGGTTGGTGACGGTCACGGTGGGATCGGAGAACTCGGAGCTGCGCAGCGAGAAGGCCCGCGCCCGCTGCACCAGGTCGGCGAGCGCGGCCATGACCTGGTCCAGGCTCCTGGCATCCACGTCGTGCAGCGCCGGGGCGATGAGCCCTCCCTGGCGCAGCGAGATGGCCACGCCGATGTGGATGCCGGTTCCGGGCTCGAAGCGCCCGTCGCGGAAGAGGCCATTGAAGTCGGGATAGCGTTTGAGCGCCAGCGCGGTGGCCTTGAGGAACAATACCGCCATCAGCAATCGCCCGGTGACCTCCCGCTTCGCGTTCTCGGCCTCCAGCCAGGCGGAGGCGCGTGTCAGCGGCACTTCGGTGGAAAGGTAATAGTGGGGGATCTCCCGCTTCGAGCGGGCCATGGCGGCGGCGATGGTCCGGCGCATTTCCGCCGCGCGATCGGCGGGTGTCGCCGGCGCGGCCTTCGCCGTGGCCGCGCCCTCCACGTCCTCCAGGGTCACTGCACCCTCCGGTCCCGTGCCGGCGATGGCCGCAAGCTCGACGCCCAGCTCGGCGGCGCGCTTGCGGGCGGCGGGGGAGACGCGGCGCCGGGCGGCTTCCGCCGCGGCGGCGGGCGGCGCGGGTTGTGGCGCGACGGTCGGTGCGGCTGGTGCGCGGGCCTGCGTCGTGCGGGCGCGTTTCCAGGCCTCGGCCTGCGCGGGGGTCTCGCCCGGCTCCCGCAGCAGGGCCATCACCGCGCCCACCGGCAGGGTGTCGCCCGGCTGGGCAACCAGCTCGTCCACCGTGCCCTCATGCCAGCTCTCCACGTCGATGGCCGACTTGGTGGTGTCCACCACCGCCACGATGTCTCCCTTTTTCACCGGGTCGCCGGGCTGCACCCGCCATTCGAGGAGCTTGCCCTCGTCCATGTCGGCGCCCAGCGAAGGAAGCTTGAACTCGATCATGTTGCCCCCGTCACCTGCTTCGCGGCCGCCACGATGCCCGGCACCTGGGGAATGGCCGCTTCCTCCAGGTGCCGGGGGTAGGGCATGGGCACCTCGGCGCTGCACACCCGCGCCACGGGCGCGTCCAGGTCGTAGAAGGCGTGCTCCATGATGCGCGCCATGATCTCCGCGGAGAGGCTGCCGGTCTTCCAGCCCTCGTCCACGATCACCACGCGGTGGGTCTTGCGCACCGAGGCGAGGAAGGTGTCCTGGTCCAGGGGGCGTAGCACCCGCAGGTCCACCACTTCCGCCGAGATGCCGTCCCGGGCGAGCGCCTCAGCCGCCTCCAGGGTCTTGGGCAGCATGCCGCCGTAGGCGATGAGAGTGACGTCGCGTCCCTCGCGCCGCACCCGGGCCTGGGCGATGTCGGCGCCGGCCTCGGGGGAGGTCAACTCGCCGGTCATGTTGTAGAGCAGGGCGTGCTCGAAGATCAGCACCGGGTCGGGGTCCGCCAGCGCCGCCTTCAGCATGCCCCGGGCGTCATCGATGGTGCCGGGAGCCAGCACCTTGATGCCGGGAATATGGGCGTACCACCCCTCCAGGCTGTGGGAGTGCTGGGCCGCGAGCTGGCGCCCGCCGCCGGTGGCCATGCGGATCACCAGAGGGATGGAGAACTGCCCGCCGGACATGTGGCGCAGCGTGGCGGCGTTGTTCACGATCTGGTCCAGGGCCAGCAGGCTGAAGTTCACGGTCATCACCTCCACCACCGGGCGCATGCCGCCCAGGGCGGCGCCGATGCCGGCGCCCACGAAGGCCAGCTCCGAGAGCGGCGCATCGCGGACGCGCTCCGGCCCGAACTCCTCCAGGAACCCCTTGGACACGGCGTAGGTGCCCCCGTACCTGCCCACGTCCTCGCCCATGA
This sequence comes from Burkholderiales bacterium, assembly GCA_035718105.1. Lineage (GTDB taxonomy): Bacteria > Pseudomonadota > Gammaproteobacteria > Burkholderiales > UBA6910 > UBA6910. Next base: position 1,773 of record DASTHR010000187.1, on the reverse strand, counting down.
GGAACACCCGCGGGTCGTCCCGCAGCGCTTCCCGCAGCGCCTCCCGCAGCGCCTCCCGGTAGCTCAGCTTCATGGTGCGCCCCCGGTGTACACGTCGCGGGTGAGAGTTTCCACGGGCTCCCAGGTGCCGGCCTCGGCGAAGGCGATGGCGGCCTCCACCTCCTTCACGGCCTCGGCATCAAGAGCGAGGAACTCCTCCTCGGTGAGCTGGCCCTGGGCCTTGAGGCGGTTGCTGAGATTGTGGATGGGGCCGCGCTTGCGCCATTCCTCCACCTCCGCCTTGTCGCGGTAGAGCTCGGGGTCGAACATGGAGTGGGCGCGGTAGCGGTAGGTCTGGAACTCGACGAAGAACGGCCCCCTGCCGGCGCGCACATAGTCCGCCGCCTCCCGCGCGGCCTCGTAGGCCGCCACCACGTCCATGCCGTCCACCCGCAGGGTCGGCACCCTGAACGCCGCCGCCTTGGCGCAGAGGTCGGTCTGGGACTCTTGGCGGGCCAGCGCCGTGCCCATGGCGTAGAAGTTGTTCTCGCAGAAGAACGCCACCGGCAGGTGCCACAGCTGGGCTAGGTTCAGGGACTCGTGGAACACGCCCTCCGCCACCGCGCCGTCACCGAAGAAGGTCGCGGTGACGCGGGACCTGCCCTGCAGCCTGTCGGCGAGGGCGAGGCCCACCGCCAGGGGCAGGCCGCCGCCCACGATGGCGTTGCCGCCGTAGAAGCGGGTGGCGGCGTCGAAAAGGTGCATGGAGCCGCCGCGGCCCCGGGAGCAGCCCTCCTGCTTGCCGTACATCTCCGCCATGATGGCGCCGGCGGAGACGCCGCGCACCAGGGCGTGGCCGTGCTCGCGGTAGGTGGCGACGATGGCGTCCTCGGGCGCGAGGGCGTGGATGGCGCCGGTGGCCACCGCCTCCTCGCCGATGTAGAGGTGCAGGAAGCCGCGAATCTTCTCCGCGCCGTAGAGTTCGGCGCACTTCTCCTCCAGCCGGCGGATGCGCACCATGTCGCGCAGCAGGTGCAGGCTCAGCCCGCGGGGCAGGGCAACGGGCTTCAAAGCCGTCTCGCTCATGATTCGCCTTCCAGCGTGGAGGTGTCGCCCTCGGGCAGCCCCAGCTCCCGCGCCTTGAGCAGCCGGCGCATGATCTTGCCGCTGCGGGTGCGGGGCAGGCGCTCGACAAAGGCGATCTCCTTGGGCGCGACCACCGCACCCAGGCGCTTGCGGGCGTGGCCGAGCAGCTCCATGCGCAGCTCCTCGCTCTCCCCGAAGCCTTTCTTCAGCGACACGAAGGCCTTCACCGCCTCGCCCACCACCGGGTCGGGCTTGCCGATGACCCCGGCCTCCGCCACCGCCGGGTGCTCCATGAGGACGCTCTCGACCTCGAAGGGCCCGATGAGGTGGCCCGCGGACTTGATCACGTCGTCGGCGCGTCCGACGAACCAGAAGTAGCCGTCGGCGTCGCGCCTGGCCAAGTCGCCGGTGAGGTACCAGTCCCCGGCGAAGCACTTGCGGTAGCGCTCCTCCATGTTGAGGTAGCCGCGGAACATGGACGGCCAGCCGCTGCGCAGTGCGAGTTCTCCTTCCACGTCGGGCGTGTCGATCCGCTCTACGCCGCCGTCCTTGAGCCGGCGCACGATGGCGGCGTCCACGCCCGGCAGGGGCCGGCCCATGGAGCCGGGCTTGATGTCCTGGGAAGGCGTGTTGGCGATCATGATGCCGCCGGTCTCGGTCTGCCACCAGTTGTCGTGGATCGGCAGCCCCAGCACCTCCTGCCCCCAC
>DASTHR010000186.1:0-6009 GCA_035718105.1 Burkholderiales bacterium | reverse complement strand
GGCCCAAGCCCTGGCGCACGGCGATGAACAGCAGCAGCGCCAGGCTGGGCACGGCAATCAGGAACGGCAGCAGCGTCTGCCAGGCGATCTTGCGCGCCAGCTCCCGGCGGATGGCCAGGTCCTCCCCCACCAGCACCCGGTTCTCATGGCGGGGGTCGGCGGCGACGAAGAAGCGCCAGTGCCGCCCGTTCCAATCCCCGCGGGAGAAGCCGTCGCCCTCCGCCAGCGCCGTCACCGGCGCGTTGGCCGAACGCAGGATCAGCCGCCACTCGTGGTCGTCCTCGTGCCACACCTGGAACAGCAGCTTCTGCTGGTACTTGTACTTGCCGAGGCGGATGTCCTCCGCCACGTCGTCATCGCCGTGGGCAACGATGGCGAGCAGGGTGCCCGCCAGCTCGGCAAGCTGGGCGTCGAACAGTTCGTCGGCCTCGTGCAGCGCCGAGCGGTAGCTGAACAGCGCCGCCGCGCCGCCGCCCAGCGCCACCACCAGCAGCGCCGCCGCCAGCACCCTCGCCATGAGCGAGCGGCCCGTCACCTGTCCTTCTCCACCATGTAGCCGATGCCGCGCAGGGTGCGGATGAACCCCTGCCCCAGCTTGCGCCGCAGGTGGTGGATGAACACCTCCACCGCATTGCTCTCCGCACCCTCCCCCCAACCGTAGAGGGCCGCCTCCAACTGCGCCCGGGACATGACGCGGCCGGCATTGGCCATCAGCAGTTCCAGGATCGCCAGCTCCTTGGCGGAGATCTCCACCGGCTCGCCGCGCCTGCGCACCCGGCGCGCCGCCGGGTCCAGCTCCACATCGGCGCAACGGATCACGGGCGCCGCGCGGCCGCCGCTGCGCCGGATCAGGGCCCGCAACCGCGCCGCCAGCTCCTGCACGTCCACCGGCTTCACCAGGTAATCGTCGGCGCCGGCGTCCAGCCCCGCCAGCTTGTCCTGCAGGGCGTCCCGCGCGGTGAGGATCAGCACCGGCACCTCGTTCCCGGCGGCGCGGACCTGCCGCAGCAGATCCAGCCCCGAGAGCCGCGGCAGACCCAGGTCCAGGACCAGGGCGCCGTATTCCTCCGTGGCGAGCGCATTGCGCGCCGCCACGCCGTCCCGCACCCAGTCGGGGGCGAACCCCAGGTGCTTCAACCCGGACTGCAGGCCGTCGCCCAGGAGCGGATCGTCTTCGATGATCAGGATGCGCATTGCGGGAAAGAGCGTATTCAGGCTGGCTTAATCCTACATTAAGACCCGATTAAGGAATCTCCGCGACACTGGCGCCGTGGTTTCTACCAAAGAGGAGGTTCAAATGAAGCACGTCCTGACGTTCGCCCTGCTCGCCCTGGCCCTGCCGGCGGCCGCCGAGACCCCGCAGCAGATGATTACCGGCTACAGCGCCGAGGCCGCCCGCGCCCAGCCCGGCTTCGCACCGTCCGCCGAGCGCGGGCGGGAGTTCTACCAGAGGCGCTTCGCCGTTTCCGACAAGATGCCCAACTGCGCCGCCTGCCACACCGACAAGCCCACCGCCCCCGGCAGCCACGCCATCACCGGCAAGGCCATCAAGCCCCTGGCGCCGGACGCCAACCCGGAACGCTTCAGCACCATTTCCAAGGTGGAGAAGTGGTTCAAGCGCAACTGCAGCGAGGTGGTGGGCCGGGAATGCACCGCCGCCGAGAAGGCCGACTTCATCCAGTTCCTGATCCAGAGGGGGTAAACATGAAACGCGCGACGCTGATGATTCTGTCCCTGATCGCCCTGCCGGCCTTCGCCGACGACCTGCGCATGCCGGCCAAGGTGAACCCCGCCTGGAAGGAGGAATGCGGCAGCTGCCATGTCGCCTACCCCCCGTCCCTGCTCTCTGCCGCCAACTGGCGGCAAATGATGGCCGGGCTGGACCGCCACTTCGGCGCCAACGCCCAACTTGATCCCAAAGTCCGGGAGGATATCCTGGCGTTCCTGGAGAACAACGCCGCCCGCAAGGAGGCGAAGCACAGCGCGGCATCGCTGCGCATCACCGACACCCCCTGGTTCGCCAAGGAACACGACGAGGTACCGGCGGGCCTGTGGAAGTATGCGCGGGTGAAAAGCGCCGCCAACTGCGGGGCGTGCCACCGCGAAGCGGAGCGCGGCGACTACAGCGAGCGCAACATCGCCCTGCCCGGCTACGCCCGGAGGGCCGAAAAATGAGCAAGATACTGGTCTGGGACCTGCCCGTGCGCGTCGGCCACTGGACCCTCGCGGGCTCCTTCGCTGCTGCCTACGCCACCGGCGACAGCGAGGCCTGGCGCAATGTTCACGTGGCCGCGGGACTGGTGTTCGCCGCCACCCTCGCCTTCCGCATCCTGTGGGGTCTCGCGGGCACCCGCTACGCCCGCTTCTCCTCCTTCGTTCGCGGCCCGGGAGCGGTGTTCGCCTATCTCCGCAGCCTTCTGACCGTGAACCCCCAGCACTGGACGGGCCACAACCCCGCCGGCGGCTGGGCCATCCTGGCGCTCCTGGGGCTGGGGCTGGTCACGGCCCTGAGCGGCCTCGCGGCCTATAACGAGTTCGGCGGCGAATGGCTGGAGGAACTTCACGAGGGCGCGGCGGGAGTGATGCTGGCGCTGGTCGGGATGCACCTGGCCGGTGTGCTGGTGGGCAGCCTTGCCCACCGGGAGAACCTGGTGCGGGCCATGTTCACCGGCTACAAGCAGGGCGAGTCCGTGGCAGCCATCCGCCGCCAGGCCTGGATCGCCGCCGGCCTGCAGGCCGCGTGGATCACACTGGGGACGATGTACCTGAAGCAGGTGGTGGGTTGATCAGGCTTGCGACTCCATGCGACATGAATCGTAGGGCGCAATAACCGAAGGGCATTGCGCCTCATGGGTTCACATCCAGCGCAATACGGCTCGCGCCTATTGCGCCCTACGCGGGCTATCCTCGAACACTCACCCCCAGGAACACCAATGCAGCAATTATTGCGAGAAAGAGGACGCCCAAGATCACTCCCACAACATTTATCGGGTTACCAGTTCCAGGCGAGTCCTTCCGAAGAAGCTGCAGAACTGCTTCCGTGAATGACTGAAAAAGGTCAAGCATTGAAGACGAAAGGAGCAATTGACGTCACCGTTGTCTTCGGAGCTTAGCTCAGTTTCCCGAACGCCTCGACCACCTCCGGCGGCGCCTGCACCAGTTCGATCAGCACCCCCTCCCCGCCGATGGGGAACTGCTCGTTGCCCTTGGGGTGGATGAAGCAGATGTCGTAGCCCGCCGCGCCCTTGCGGATGCCGCCGGGGGCGAAGCGCATGCCCTGGGCGGTGAGCCATTCCACCGCCTTCGGCAGGTCGTCCACCCACAGGCCGACGTGGTTGAGGGGCGTCTCGTGCACCGCCGGCTTCTTTGCCGGGTCCAGAGGCTGCATCAGGTCCACCTCCACCCGGCCCGGTCCGGCGCCCAGGGTGAGGATGTCCTCGTCCACGTTTTCTCGCTCGCTCGCGTAGTGCCCGGTGGCAGGCACCCCCAGGGTGTCCACCCACAGCCGTCGCAGACGCTGCTTGTCGAGGCCGCCGATGGCGATCTGCTGGATGCCGAGAACTTTGAACGGGCGCTGGGGCATGGATTCCTCCGTCGAACATTGGGCGCGATAGACAGCATGTTATCGGCCCCGCCCGCTCCCTGCCAGCCGCCTTGACCCGCCCATCGAGCGGGCCGAGAATCGGGGCTCCTTGACCAACAAGCAGAAGGAGGAGCCAGCGATGCTTTATTTTCTGGATTTCCGCGTCGAGTACCCCGCAACCATGAGCCAGAAGGACCTGTTCCAGATCTGGGCCCGGGAAGCGGATGCGGCCATCGGCGCCAAACAGGCGGGCGCGGTGGTGGACCTGTGGAAATGCGTGGGCCAGCGCCGGGTCGTCGCCATCGTCAACATCGACAGCCCCGACACCCTTGACCAGATCCTGATGGACCTGCCGATCATGAAGGAGCACGGGCAGCATGTGCGCCTTGAAGTGGTGCCGCTGCGCCGCTATGAGGACTTTGCCGCCGACGTGAAGAAGCGCATCTGATCTCCGCCATCGCCTGCGTGACCTAGGTTACATACCGTCCCCCGCGGTAGCGGGTCTAATGCGCCCATCTTCAATCACCTTCCTGATGGAGGCTTAGCAAATGAAAACGAATGTGGGTGGCATCGACCGGATTCTGCGCATCGTGGCCGGCCTGGCCCTTATCGCCCTGGCGATCGCGGGCATCGGCTCGCCCTGGACCTGGATCGGTGTCGTGCCGCTGCTCACCGGGATCGTGGGCTTCTGCCCGGCCTACCCGATCCTGGGACTGAGCACCTGCCCGATGAAAAAAGCCGCGTAAGACCTCCCGCGGCGCACTGGGGGAAGGGGCCAGCCTCAGGGCTGGCCTTTTCTTTTCCGGATCGGAAACAGGCCGGGACGACGCGCCGCTTGCGCAGGGACGGCTCGGGCGGCCCCCATGTGACCTCGGTTACATACCCGCACCGCCTCCGGCCGGCTTAATGCGCCTCACCATCAATTTTCCTGCCAGGAAACCCTGAAAATGAAATCGAACGTGGGCGGTATCGACAAGATTCTTCGCATCGTGGCGGGCCTGGTGCTGATCGCACTGGCACTGGCCGGCATCGGCACTCCCTGGACCTGGATCGGGGTCCTCCCGCTCGCCACCGGCCTGATCAATTTCTGCCCCGCCTACGCCCTATTCGGCATCAGTACCTGCCCGGTCAGGAAGTAATCCGCGGGCCCGCAGGTCCGGGCCCGTAGGACCGGCCCCCGCGGCTGGTCTTTTTTGGCGCCACCGGCCGGCTTCCCATTTTCCCCGCCCCCGCGCATCATAGGCGCTGTACCAAGGTTTGAAGCAGGGAGAATCATGGAAGAATCCACTGACCTTTACGCCATCCTCGGGGTATTGCCGAACGCGGAGGACGTGGTAATTCGCGCGGCGTACCGCATCCTGGCCCAGCGCTACCAGCCGGATCGTTACAAGGGCAATGCTGCCGAGGGCGCCGACCGCTTGCGGCGCATCGAAGAGGCTTACGCGATCCTGGGGGATCCTGCCCGCCGAAGGCAATACGACCAGCAGGCCGGCGCCGACGCCGGCACGGAGTACTGGGACAAGGGCCACGCGGAAAACCTTCTGGATGCCCCCGGCTGGCGCTCCGACTGGGACCTCGCCTGCCACTTTTACCCGGCCCTGCGCGATGCGGAAGCGCAGTTCCGGTCCATGTCCCCCGCGCTGGCCTTCACCTTCTGCGCCACCCTCATGGAAACCAAGCGCTTCCCCGAGGGCGAAGCCATCGCCGGGCAGATGGAGCAGGCTTACCTCGGCAAGTCCTTTGGCGATGACCCGGATATCCTCGGCTTCGCCAAACGCCTCATCGTCTCCGGGAACAATGAAGCGGTGCGCACGCTGAAGCGGGCCCTCAAGGTGCTGGGCTCCTCCACCCCGGCTTCGGTGATCATCGACACCCTGACCCGGGACTTCCTGCAAGCGCCCGCGGAAGGCGCCCGAGAGCCCGAATCCGAACCGGAGCCCGACCCGGCGGCCGCCGACACAGCCGCCGGAGAGCCTGGGGCGGAAGAAACCCCGCCCGCGGCAGCGGAGCAGGAGGAAGCAGCGGTCGAGGAAACCGTGTCGGCAGTGGCGCACGTCGAGGAACCGGTGATCCCGGAACCGGCGACGCACGAATCGGCCGCGCCAGCCATGATCGAAGCGCAATCCGCCGCCGCGCCTGGCGAGGAAGCGGTCGCGGCGGAGCCAACCGCCGAGGAACCGCCTGCTGTAGCGCCGGCCCCGGCGGCACCGACGGCCGGGGAAGCCTTAGCTTCGGAGCAAAACGTGGCGAAAACGCCGAAACCGGAACCGGCGGAACCGGTGGTGGCCACCGCGCCTCCCCCGCCGCCGCCCAAGCCTGCCGCGCCAGCGCCCGCGAAACCGGCGGCCAAGGCGCCGCCCGCCGCGAAGCATGAGTTCAAGGACCCGAAGAAACGCGCCTCGGCGCAGGGCGTCCTGCGTGCCTGC
>DASTHR010000185.1:0-4429 GCA_035718105.1 Burkholderiales bacterium | reverse complement strand
AGGGTCATCTTGACGTTGACTTCGCCCGCCGCCGAAACGTCCAGCTCGTAAATCAAACCCAGGTCGTAGATGTTTACCGGGATTTCCGGGTCGTACACGGTTCGCAGGGCCTCGACCACGGCCCGCTCCAGCGCCTCCAGGTCGGCGGATACGTCGCCGGGCTCCAGCGCCCGATGGATATCGGATGCGGCGCTCATTCCGTGGACACCGCCTTGAGTTCGCTCTTCAGCGCCGCCTGCAGGGTGTGCCAGGCCAGGGTCGCGCACTTCACGCGGGCGGGAAACTCCCGCACCCCGCACAGGACCTGCAGCTTGCCCAGCTCGTCATGCGCCGGCGCATGGTCGTCCGTGACCGCATGGTGGAAGGCCTCGAACAGGTGCTGCACCTCCTGCACCGTCTTGCCCTTCAGGCTCTCCGTCATGAGCGAGGCGGACGCGGTCGAGATGGCGCAACCGCAGCCCTCGAAGCTCACGTCCTCGATCACGTCGCCGTCAAGTTTCAGGTACACCGTCAGCTTGTCGCCGCAAAGCGGGTTGTGGCCCTGCGCCTTGCGGGTCGCATCCACAATGGGATGGAAATTCCGCGGGCGCTTGCTGTGGTCGAAGATGACTTCCTGGTACAACTCGCGAAGGTCGGCCATGTGTGCTCCCCGGCTCAGGCGAAAAGTTCTCTCACCCGGTGGATGCCCGCCACCAGCGCGTCCACGTCCTCCCGGGTGTTGTAGAGGGCGAAGGACGCGCGCGCCGTGCCCGGGATGTTGTAGCGGTCCATGACCGGCATCGCGCAGTGGTGCCCGGCGCGGATCGCCACCCCCTGGTGGTCGAGGATGGTGCCCACGTCGTGGGGATGGGCATGGTCCATTACGAACGAAAGCACGCCCGCCTTCTCCGGCGCCGTGCCGATCAGCCTTACGCCCGGAATTTCCGATACCAGCCCGGTGGCGTATTCCAGCAGGTCGTGCTCGTGGGCGGCCACCGCCTCGATGCCCACCGAGGCAAGATAATCCAGCGCCACCCCCAGCCCGATGCCGCCGGCGATGTGGGGCGTCCCCGCCTCGAACTTGTAGGGCAGGTCGTTCCAGGTGGACTTCTCGAAGCTCACCGTCCGGATCATGTCGCCCCCGCCCTGCCAGGGCGGCATGGCCTCCAGGTGCTTTTCCTTGCCGTAGAGCACCCCGATGCCGGTGGGTCCGTACACCTTGTGCCCGGAGAAGGCATAGAAATCGCAGTCCAGGGCCTGCACATCCACCCTCGCGTGGGGAATGGCCTGGGCGCCGTCCAGCACCACCGGCACCCCCTGGGCGTGGGCCGCCTCGATGATGCGCTTCACCGGCAGGATGGTTCCCAGGGCGTTGGAGACCTGGGTCACCGCCACGATGCGGGTGCGGATGCCCAGCAGCCTCTCGAACTCCTCGTACATGAACTCCCCGGAGTCGGTCATCGGCACCACCTTGAGCACGGCTCCGGTCTGCTCGCAGGCGAGCTGCCAGGGAACGATGTTGGAGTGGTGCTCCATGGCGGAGACGATGATCTCGTCCCCGGGCCGCAGCCGCGGACGGCCGAAACTCTGGGCCACCAGGTTCAGGCCCTCGGTGGCGCCGCGCACGAATATGATCTCGTGGGGCGAGCGCGCGTTCAGGTACTTCTGGATGCGCACGCGTGCCTTCTCGTAGGCATCGGTGGCCTGCTGCGACAGCGCGTGCACGCCGCGGTGGATGTTGGAGTTGTACTCGCGGTAGTAGCGGTCCTCGGCCTCGATCACCGCCAGCGGTTTCTGGCTGGTGGCGGCGTTGTCCAGGTACACCAGGGGCCGGCCGTGGACCTTCTGCCGCAGGATCGGAAAATCCTCGCGCCAGCGGTAGGCCGGGTGCGCCTCGTGCAGCTTGAGCTTCTCGACGACGGTCATACCAGCTCCCTGATCAGGTCGGCCTGGGGCAGCCGCCCCAGCATGATGGCCTGCAGCCGGGCGCGCAACGGCGCCACCCGGATGCGGTTGATGATGTCGTTGGCGAAGGCGTAGGTGAGGAGACCGCGCGCCGCCATCGCGTCCATCCCCCGCGAACGCAGGTAGAAGACCATGTCCTCGTCGAGCTGGCCGACCGTGGCCCCGTGGCTGCACTTGACGTCGTCGGCGTAGATCTCGAGCTGCGGCTTGGTGTCCACCTCCGCCTCCCTTGAGAGCAGCAGGTTGTTGTTCGACTGCTGGGCGTCAGTGTGCTGGGCATCCTGGTGCACGACCACCCGGCCGTTGAACACGCCGCGGGAGGTCCCGTCCAGGATTCCGCGGTAGAACTCGCGGCTGGTGCCGTGGGGCTTGGCGTGGTCCACCCGGGTATGGTGGTCCACGTGCTGGCGTCCCGCCACCACGTACAGCCCGTTGAGGGTGGCGTCGCAGCCCTCGTCCTCAAAGCGGGTGCCGATGTCGTGGCGCGCCAGTGCCGCCCCCAGCGAAAGCGAGTGGGAGGCGAAGCGGCTGTCACGCTTCTGGTGCGCGTAAATCGCCCCGACGTGGAAGCCCTTCGCGGCCTCCTCCTGGAACTTGTAGTGCTCCACCGAGCTGTTGGCGTCGGCGAAGATCTGGGTAACGGTATTGGTGAGGCACGCAGACTCCGGCAGGCCCACGAAGTGCTCGATCACCGTCGCCTCGGACCCCTCCTCCGCCCACACGACGTTGCGCAGGTGCGAGACGTTGTCGGCGCCGGTGGCGATGAACAGAAGCTCGAAGGGCTTGCCAACCATCACATTGCGGCCGACGTGGATGAAGGCGCCGTCGGCGGCGAAGGCGGTATTCAGGTGGGCGAAGCCGCTGGCACCCGCCTCGCTTGCCAGGGCCGCCTGCAGCAGAGCCGGCTGGCGGACCAGGGATTCGGCGAGGCTCGCCACCGTGACCCCCTCCGGCAGGTCGTCCAGGCGCGAAAGCTCCGGAACATGGCGGCCGTTGACGAACACCATCTGGTAACAGTCATAGCCCAGGGACAGCGCCGCCGCGTCGCGCGCGATGCCCGCGGGCACGCCCTCCGCCACCCGGAACAGTCGCTTCTCGATGGCGGCAACGCTGGTGTATTTCCAGTCCTCGTCCCGCGCGGTGGGGAAACCCTGCTCGGCGAACGCCTCCAGGGCCACACGCCGCGCACGCTGGAACCAGGGGACGTTCGCGCCTGGCAGCGAGGAAGCCAGGCGCTCGAACTCCGCCAGATAGTGGTCGCGGATTCTCGCGTCCATCACGCCGCCCCCGCGCCGGTGCGGACTTCCTTCTCGATCCAGCCGTAGCCCTTGGCCTCCAGCTCATGGGCCAGCTCGCGCCCGCCGGACTTCACGATGCGCCCACCCGCCAGCACATGCACGTAATCGGGCACGATGTAGTTCAGAAGCCGCTGGTAGTGGGTCACCATGATGATGGCGCGGTCCTGGTTGCGCAGACTGTTGACGCCGTGCGAGACGATCTTCAGGGCGTCGATGTCGAGACCGGAATCAGTCTCGTCCAGGATCGCCAGCTGCGGCTCCAGCACCGCCATCTGCAGGATCTCGTTGCGCTTCTTCTCGCCGCCGGAGAAGCCCTCGTTCACCGAGCGGTACAGGAATTCCTCACCGATCTCCACCAGCTTCATCTTTTCCTTGACCAGCTGCAGGAACTCCATGGCGTCCACCTCCTGCTCGCCGCGGTGCTTGCGTACCGCGTTGAGGGCCGCCTTCAGCAGATACACGTTGTTGACGCCCGGGATTTCCACCGGGTACTGGAACGCCAGGAACACCCCCTCGCGCGCCCGCTCCTCCGGGGCCAGCTCCAGCAGGTTGCGCCCCCGGTAGAGCACCTCGCCGCCGGTGACGTCGTAGTGGTCGCGCCCGGCCAGCACATTGGCGAGCGTGCTCTTTCCCGACCCGTTGGGTCCCATGATGGCGTGCACCTCGCCGGCGTTCACCCGCAGGTTCAGCCCCTTGAGGATGTCCTTGCCGTCCACCTGCGCCTTGAGATTCCTGATTTCAAGCATTTTGAGACTCCTGGTTATTCGTAGGTCCGCATTCATGCGGACATCGCGCGTCCGGCTGAAGCCGGACCTACTCTCCTATCCGACACTGCCTTCCAGCGACACGCCCAGCAGCTTCTGGGCCTCCACCGCGAACTCCATCGGCAGCTCCTTGAACACTTCCTTGCAGAACCCGTTCACGATCATGGACACGGCGTCCTCGGGGGAGATGCCCCGCTGCTGGCAGTAGAACAGCTGGTCCTCGCCGATGCGGGAAGTGGAAGCCTCGTGCTCCACCCGGGCCGTGGGATTCTTCACCTCAATGTAGGGGAAGGTGTGGGCGGCGCAGCGGTCCCCCAGCAGCAGCGAGTCGCACTGGGTGTAGTTGCGCGCGTTGTCCGCCCCCTTCAGCACCTTCACCAGCCCGCGGTAGGCGTTGCTGCCGCGGCCGGCGGAGATCCCCTT
>DASTHR010000184.1:0-5780 GCA_035718105.1 Burkholderiales bacterium | reverse complement strand
TGTCCAGGGTCTCGCGCGCTATGCGCCGGCGCTTCTCCGGATACATGGCGTCCAGGGTGCGCATGTTGTGCACGCGGTCCGCCAGCTTGATCAGGATCACCCGCACGTCCCGGGTCATCGCCAGCAGCATCTTGCGGAAGTTCTCGGCCTGCGCCTGCTCCTTGCTCTGGAACTCGATGCGGTCGAGCTTGGAGACGCCGTCCACCAGCTCCGCCACCGTCTTGCCGAAACGCGCGGTGATCTCCGCCTTGGTGATGCTGGTGTCCTCGGTGACGTCGTGCAGCAGCGCGGCCGCGAGGCCCTGCTCGTCAAGGTGCAGCCCGGCAAGGATCCGGGTCACCGCCACCGGATGGGAGATGTAGGCCTCGCCGGAGACGCGGAACTGGCCGCGGTGGGCTTCCTCGGCGAACTCGTAGGCCTCGCGCAGGCGCACGATGTCTGGCGCCTTCAGGTAGGAGGCCGCCTCCCGGAACAGCTGGTCGGTTTCGGGCTCACCGGAGGGGACTTCCGGCGCGACCTCCCGGGACTTGCCCAGGAAGGGAAGGTCGGGGAGGCGGAAACCGGCGATCTGCATGGTCGGGACAGGGCTATCCGGGTGCCGGCGCGCCCGAGGAGGGCGCGCCGTCCGACCATTCTAGCAAGGGCCGGCGGCCCAGCATACGCCGAGCCGCCCGCGACCCGGGCCCGGGCGCAGACGGCTGGGGAATTCACGGTGGCGGGGGGTCGCACCCGCCCGGCCGTTACGCCTGGCCGCGGTTCAGGATTTCCTTGCCGACCTTGCCCAAGGCTACTTCCCGCAGGGCGACCACTGTCGGCTTGTCGCGGCCGGCCTCCACCAGGGCAGGGGCCCCCTGGGCGATCTGGCGCGCCCGGTAGGTCGCGGCGAGGGTGAGTTCGAAGCGGTTGCCAATGTGCTTCAGTGCGTCATCAACGGTGACTCGTGCCATGGTCTTCTCGGATTTACCTTGAGGGATTGAACAGTGAGCCGTAGCGGGAAACCTGCCGCGGGGTGCGCAGCCGCTCGGCGCGGACGATGCTGGCGAAATCCTGGAGCGCCTCGCTCAACTGGTCATTAATAATAACATAATCATAGGCTCCCGCGTGGGCCATCTCGCCGCGGGCGGCGGCCAGGCGGCGCGCAATGACCTCCGGGCTGTCCTGGCCGCGACCCCGCAGGCGGCTTTCGAGAACCTCCAGGGACGGGGGCAGGATAAAAATGCCCACGCACTCCGGGAACAGCGTGCGCACCTGGGCGGCGCCCTGGGTGTCGATCTCCAGCAGCACGTCCTGGCCCGTGGCGAGCTGGTCTCCCACCCAGCGGTGGGAGGTGCCGTACAGGTTGCCGTAGACCTCCGCGCTCTCCAGGAACTCCGCCGCCTTCTGCATCTCGATAAAGCGCTCCCGGGACACGAAATGGTAGTCCCTGCCGTCCTCCTCCCCGGAGCGGGGGGAGCGGGTGGTAAAGGAAACGGAAAGGCGAACGCCGCTGCCGCCCTCGATTAGCCCCTTGACCAGGCTGGTCTTTCCGGCGCCGGAGGGCGCGCTCACCACAAAAAGGATGCCGCTCATGCGCGGATCGCGCGTCCAGGACAGCGGACGGTCGTTCTTTTCAGGCAACGCAATGCGAGATCCTCAATCCGCGCTCACTCGATGTTCTGCACCTGCTCGCGCATCTGCTCGATGAGCACCTTCATCTCCATCGAGACGCGCGACACCTCGGCGTCCACCGACTTCGACCCCAGGGTGTTTGCCTCGCGATGCAGTTCCTGCATCAGAAAATCGAGGCGCTTCCCGGCGGCGCCGCCGGCCTCCAGCACGCGCAGCAGTTCGTCAAGGTGCGTGCCCAGCCGCGACAGTTCTTCGTCCACGTCGATCTTGGCGGCGAACAGCGACAGCTCCTGGTGCAGACGCTCGTCGTCGAGCCCGCCCAGCGCCTCCTTCAGCCGCGTCACCAGCTTTTCCTTGTAGGAGGCAACGAGGGCGGGCATGCGCGGCGCCACCGCGGCCGTGAGCGCCCGCACTTTCCCGGCGCGGTCGGCGACGATGGCCTTGAGCTTCGCGCCCTCGCGCTGCCGCGTCGCGGAGAGCTCGGTTACGGCGGAGCGGGCGAGGTCGAGGCAGGCGTCGCGCAGGGCTTCGGCCGGCAGCGTCTCGGGTCCGAACATTCCCGGCCAGCGCAGCACGTCCACCGCGCGCAGCGGCGCGGCGTCGGGAAGTGCGGCCCGGACCTGGCGGTCGAAATCCGCAAGCCGCGCCAGCAGTTCCTGGTTGAGCTGGGTGGCGCTCTGCGCGGCGGGGGTGGCGGTGAAGCCTATCCTGCAGTCCACCTTGCCGCGCCGCAGCTCGGCCCCGAGCAGTTCCCGCAGCGCCGTCTCCAGGGGGCGCAGCTCGTCGGGCATGCGGAACTGGATGTCCAGATAACGGTGGTTGACCGAGCGCAGCTCAAGGTTGAGCGTTCCGAACGGAAGCTCCCGCGACAGCGCCGCGTAGCCGGTCATGCTCAGGATCATGCTGAATACCGCCCGGGTGCCCTAGAATATGCGGAGGCGCAAAAGATAGCACAGATCAGTCACCCGAGGGCCTCCAGCGCGGTTCCCCAAGACATGGAATTCTCCATCAGCCTGCTGAGCCGAATCGGCGCGCGTGCGTCCAACTAGGACCGCGCGGCCTACGTCCGCTCGAAGGATTCCCTGCTGCTGGTAGTGGCCGACGGCATGGGCGGGCGTGACCTCGGCGAGGTCGCGGCGGAGATCGTGGTGCGCACCTTCACCGAGGCCTTTTCCCGCGGTGCGCGGCCGCGGATCGACGAGCCGTCGGATTTCCTAATCGCGACATCGCGGGCGGCGCATCTCAATGTCATGGAGCACGCCCTGACCGAGGCGCTGGACGATGTTCCCGGCAGCACCTGCGTCGCCTGCGTGGTGCAGGAAGGCAAGGCCTGGTGGGCGCATGCCGGTGATTCCCGCCTCTACCATCTTCGAGGCGGCCGGCCCGTGACCCGCACCCGGGACCACTCCCTGCTGCGGCAGATAGCCGACAGCCTCGGGCTGAGCGAGGAGGAGGCCGAGCCACTGGCGGGTCGCAACATGATCTACAGCTGCATCGGCGGTTACCAGAACCCCAAGGTCGAGACCGGGCGGGCGACGGTTCTCGAGCAGGGCGACGTCCTGCTGCTTTGCTCCGACGGCCTATGGGGCCCGCTATCCGACCAGGAGATCGCGCGCGGAATGCACGCGGGGTCCCTGGCTCGAGCCCTGCCGAGGCTTGCCGCCGACGCGGAGGCGCGCGCGGGGATGACCGCCGACAATGTCACTGCGGTGGCGCTGGCCTGGGGCGTGATCGAGGGCGACGCAGTGCCGGCACTGCCGGGCACGGTGGTGCGCGCCGGCTTCGAGGACTGAGTGGGATATAATCGGCAGCTTTTGACGGGAGGCGCGAGTGAGACCTGGCGGGCGACGGCATGATGAATTGCGCGCGGTGCGCCTCACACGAGGCTATACCCGGCACGCCGAGGGCTCGGTGCTGGTGGAATTCGGGGACACCCGGGTAATCTGCACCGCCAGCGTGGACGAGAAGGTACCCGGCTTCCTCAAGGGGACCGGTCAGGGTTGGCTCACCGCCGAGTACGGCATGCTGCCGCGCTCCACGGGCAGCCGCATGGACCGCGAGGCGGCGCGCGGGCGCCAGAGCGGTCGCACCCAGGAAATCCAGCGCCTGATCGGGCGCTCGCTGCGGGCGGTCACCGCCCTCGACAGGCTGGGCGACCGCACCATCCAGATCGACTGCGATGTGATCCAGGCCGACGGCGGTACCCGCACCGCCAGCATCACGGGCGCGTTCGTCGCCCTCCACGACGCGGTGACGGCGCTGCTGGCCCGCCAGGCAATTGCCGAGTCCCCGATCATGGATTTCGTCGCCGCGGTGTCGGTGGGGATCCACGACGGTGTGCCGGTGCTGGACCTCGATTATGCCGAGGACTCCGCCTGCGACACCGACATGAACGTGGTGATGACCGGCAGCGGTGGCCTGGTGGAGGTGCAGGGCACCGCCGAAGGGCATCCCTTCAGTCGCGCCGAGATGGACGCCATGGTGGACCTGGCCCAGAGCGGCATCCGAGAGCTGATTGCCATACAGCGCCAGGCGCTGAGGACTTAGCCATTGAGCAGGCCGGACTCACAGCGGGAAATTCTGACAGGAGGGCCGGATTGCGAAACTCCGCGTTCGCCGTGAGGGGAATTCCGGATTGAAGAGAATCGTCATAGCCAGCAACAACGCCGGCAAGCTGCGGGAGATCGGCGGCCTGCTCGCGCCGATCGGACTCGAGGTGTTGCCGCAGTCCGCGTTCGCGATTCCCGAGGCGGACGAGCCGCACCACACCTTTGTCGAAAACGCGCTCGCCAAGGCGCGTCATGCCAGCCGCCTCGCGGGCCTGCCGGCGCTCGCGGACGACTCCGGCATATGCGTGGAAGCCCTGTCTGGCGCCCCGGGCGTCTATTCCGCCCATTATGCGGGCTTTCCCAAGTCCGACCCGCGCAACAACGAGAAATTGATTGCCGACCTGCGGGGGCAGAAAAACCGCCGCGCCCACTACACCTGCGTCATGGTGCTGGTGCGCCACGCCGATGACCCCGAGCCGGTGATCGCAGAGGGTCGCTGGTACGGTGAGGTGATTGACGTCCCCCGCGGGGGCGGCGGCTTCGGCTACGATCCGTACTTCCTGCTGCCGGAACTGGGAAAGACCGCCGCCGAACTCACCGCCGAGGAGAAGAACCGCTTGAGCCACCGGGGCCACGCCCTGCGGCGGCTGCTGGATGCGCTCCGGGATCGGGGGGCTTAATCCACCAGGCGCGGGCCCTCCGCGGGCGCCGCGGCGGAAAACTCCGCCAGCATCATGTCGGTAAGGTCCGGAGGCAGGGGCACATGGCCGGTGGCGAGCAGGTCCATCATCTGCCGGCGCTCCTGGGGAGGAAGCCGCAGGAACTCGTCCCGCGCCTGGCGCGCAAGGGCCAGCTTTTCCTCCCGCCCGAGTTTCTGCAGGGCCTGCTGCGCGCCGCGCACCGCTTGGGCGGTTTTCGTGAAGGACTCCACAATCTGGGGTCGCAGGGCGCGGTTTTCTGGGTCGGATAGGATCTTCATCAATCCGGCATACACCTGCTCGCGTTGCGCATCGGTCAGGTAGGTGAAGCTCTGGTCGATGAGCGTCCGCAGGCGCTCGTCCTCGGGCTCCGGAACCGCCACCGGCGCGGCCGGAAGCGCCAGATAGCCATGGGTGTGCGGCGCCGGGCGGGTCATCGCCTTCCAGGCCGCCTCGGCGGCCGACATGGCGATCTGGTCTCGCAGCATGCGCAGCAGGAACAGCACCAGCGGGTCCACGGCCAGGGCCTGCGTAGAGGCCACCGCCAGCAGCAGCCCCGCCACGCAGGCCCGCAACTTGCCCATTGTTTTCATGCCAAAGTCACATTGAATGCCCAGAGTCCCACTATAGCACCCGCGTTTGCCCCGGGTGCATGACGCGTGTATCCGCCTGCGCTATCCTCGGTGCTGCGCGCAACCATGACTTACGCGGTGTACCAATCCCAGGTTCGTCCCCTTCGCCCCCCCGGCGCCGTTGCCCTCGCGGCGCTGCCGCCGCTCGCGCTCTACATTCATTTCCCCTGGTGCGCGCGCAAGTGCCCTTACTGCGACTTCAACTCCCACGAGGCGCGGGCCGGGATTCCCGAGGCGGAGTATGTCGCCGCCCTGGAGCGGGACATGGAGGCGGCGGTGCCGCTGGTGTGGGG
>DASTHR010000183.1:0-6099 GCA_035718105.1 Burkholderiales bacterium | reverse complement strand
TCTTGCCATTGCTGCCCGTGAGGGCCACCAGCGGCAGGCGGAATTTCCCCCGCCAGTGGGCCGCCAGTTCCCCGAGCCCGATGCGGGTATCGGCGACCACCAGCAGCGGAATGGATGCGCCGGCGAAGCGGGGCGCGGCATCGGCGGCGATCATGGCCGCGGCGGCGCCCCCCTGGGCGGCGACGGACACGAAGTCGTGGCCGTCGAAGCGCTCGCCCCGCAGCGCCACGAACAGATCCCCCCGTGCCAGCGCGCGGCTGTCGGTGCAGACGCGGATGAACTCCGCGTCGCCGCCGCGGCGCTCGGCGCGGATGGCGAGGGCGGCCTCGGCGAGGCCCATCATTGCGGATCCTTCCCCGCGGACCCGGCCAGGGCGAGCCGCGCCACATCCACGTCGTTGAAGGGCAGGCGCTCGCCCCGGATCTCCTGGTAGTCCTCGTGCCCCTTGCCGGCGATCAGCACGACATCGCCCGCGCGGGCGGCGCCGATGGCCTCGAGGATCGCGCCGGCACGGTCTTCCACCACCCGGTATCCGGTCCGCATTCCCGCCACGACCTCGTCGATGATCCGCCGGGGATTCTCGCCGCGGGGGTTGTCGCTGGTGACGTAGGTGAGGTCGGCGAGCCGCGATGCCACCTCGCCCATGAGCGGGCGTTTGCCGCGGTCCCGATCACCCCCGCAGCCGAACACCAGTATCAGCCGGGAACCGGCGACCCGGCCCATGACCTCGCGCAACGCACCCAGGGCCTTCTCCAGCGCGTCGGGGGTGTGCGCATAATCCACCACCACCAGGGGCTGAGAGCCGCCGCCAAGCTGCTGCAGACGGCCCGGCACCGGCGGCAGGGCGGCAATGCCCGCGCGCGCCTCCGGCAGTTCGATGCCGCCAGCCATCATCACGGCAAGGGTGGCAAGCAGGTTCTCCGCGTTGAATCGCCCCAGCATCGGACTCGCCACCGGGCCGTCGCCCCAGGGGGAAGTCACCCGGAAACGCAGCCCCGACTCGGCGAGCTCCAGGGCGTTGCCCCGCACCAGCGCGATGCCTTGGCGGCCCGCGGCCTCGCCGGCCTCGGGACTGAAGCCGAAACCGATGAGTTCCGCTCCGGTGCCCTGCGCTTCCCGCAGCAGTTGCCGGCCAAATGGGTCGTCCAGGTTGATCACTGCGCGCCGCAGCCCCGGCCAGCGGAACAGCCGCGCCTTGGCGGCGCCGTAGCGCTCCATGCTGCCGTGATAGTCCAGATGATCGCGGGACAGGTTGGTGAACACGGCGCAGGCGAAGTGAACTCCGTTTGCCCGCCCCTGGTCGAGCGCGTGGGATGAAACCTCCATGGCCAGGCACTGGGCGCCCGCCGCGACAAACCCCGCCATGCTCTCCTGCAGCGTCACGGGGTCCGGGGTGGTGGTGGGAGCAGGCGCGATCGCGCCGGGAAAACCGATCCCCAGCGTGCCGACCAAGGCGGTCCTGCGCCCCAGGGCGCCCAGGGCGTGCGCAGTCCAGAACGTGGTCGAAGTCTTGCCGTTGGTCCCGGTGACACCCACCACCCACATCCGTGAAGAGGGGTCGCCGTAGACATGGGCGGCGATGGCGCCCGCCTTGTCCCGGAGTTGCGCCACCGGAAGGTTGGGGGTCCGCCACTCGGGATTCCAGGTGAAGCCCCGCGACTCCCAGAGCACCGCGCCGGCCCCCGCCGCGATGGCCTGAGGAATGAAGCGGCGCCCGTCCCGGGATTCCCCCGGATAGGCGAGGAAGATGTCACCGTGGCGGACCTTGCGGCTGTCCAGGGCGAGGCGAGGCGCCGGGACTCCCAGCTGTCGCAGCAGCGCGGGGACAGATTCCGCTTCTGGATTCTCCGGCGGCCGGCGCGAAGGGGAGATCATCACACTTCCTCGCGAATTTCCGGCGCATCGGCCGGCGGCAGTTCCAGGGGGCCGTTGGGCGCGTCCGCAGGCACGTTGAGGCTGCGCAGCGCCCCGCCCATCACGCGGCTGAATATCGGCGCCGCCACGGATCCGCCGTAATACTGTCCCGCGCTGGGCTCGTCGATCATCACCGCCACGATCAGGCGTGGATTGGACACCGGCGCGAATCCGACGAACGAGGACACGTAGCGGTTCGCGGCGTAGCCGGCCCCTTCCAGCTTGTGGGCGGTGCCGGTCTTGCCGGCGACCCGGTAGCCTGCGACCCGCGCCTTGGGCGCGGTGCCGCCCGGCTGGACCGCGAGCTCCAGCATGGCGCGCACCGCTTGCGCCGTGGCGGGGGAAATCACCTGCGCCCCCCCAACCGCGGCATCGAGGCGGGTGAGGGACACGGGCTTGAGCTCCCCGTCGCCCGCCAGCACGGTATAGGCTCGCGCGAGCTGCAGCAGCGTTACGGATATTCCGTGGCCATAGGAGAGGGTGGCCTGCTCGATGGGACGCCAGCTGGCGTGGGGGCGCAGGCGCCCGCCCACCTCGCCGGGGAAGCCGGTGCCGGTGGGTACGCCGAACCCCACCGACTTGAACAGATTCCAGAGGTTCTCCGCCGGCAGCGCGAGCGCCATTTTCGCCGCGCCGACGTTGCTCGACTTTTGGATCACCTCCGCCACGGTGAGTGCGCCCTGGGGATGGGCGTCGCGGATGGTGGCCTTGCCGATGGTGAGACTGCCGGGCGCGGTCTGCAGCACGGTGTCGGGGCGGAACAGTCCCGCCTCCAGGGCCGCGGCGGCGGTGAAAGGCTTCAGCGTCGAGCCGGGCTCGAACACGTCCGTGACGGCGCGGTTGCGGGCACGGGCGCCGCTCAGGGTGGCGCGGTTATTGGGGTTGTAGGTCGGGAGATTGGCGAGCGCCAGCACTTCCCCGGTCACGGCGTCCAGGACCACGATGCCTCCGGCCTTGGCACGGTGCTCTTCCACCGCCAGCTTGAGTTCCCTGTACGCGAGGTATTGAAGTTTGAGGTCGATGGACAGGGCCAGTTCCCGTCCCGGCCGGGGCGCGCGGATGCTCTCCACGTCCTCGACGATGCGGCCGAGCCGGTCCTTGATCACGCGCCGGCTTCCAGGCTTGCCCGCCAGCTGGTCCTGGAAGGCGAGCTCAATGCCTTCCTGGCCGTTGTCGTCCACCCCCGTAAACCCGATGACATGGGCCAGCACGTCCCCCGCCGGGTAATAGCGGCGGAACTCGCGCTGCAGGAATACCCCGGGCACGCCCAGGGCCACGACCTTGGCGGCCTCGTCGGGCGGCAACTGGCGCTTGAGGTAGACGAATTCGCGCCCGCCATCGGACAGGCGCCGCCGGAGTTCCGACGCATCCATGCGCAGCGCCGAGGCGAGGCGGCGCAGCTGCTCCGGGGTCGCCTCCAGGTCCTGGGGGCTCGCGGAAACCGACTCCACCGGCGTGGACACCGCCAGCACCTCGCCCCGGCGATCCGTGATCACGCCGCGATGGGCAGGTATCGCGATCACCCGGCTGTGCCGCGCCTCGCCCTTCTGCTGCAGGAAGTCGTGCCGCACCCCCTGCAGGTACAACGCACGCCCGGCGAGCGCCGCAAAGCCGGCGATCAGCAGCCCGAGCATCACCAGCGCGCGCCAGCGGGGCAGATTCAGCGCCAGCGGCGACGGGTCGCGGACGCTCACCTCGGCTGCTCCGCGGCGGGGGCTGTGCCGATGATCTGCACCCGGGAAGGCGGCGGAACGCGCATGCCGAGGCGGCCGGTGGCGATTTTCTCCACCCGGCCGTGCATGGCCCAGGTGCTCGCCTCCAGCTGCAACTGCCCGTATTCCTCGTCCAGGCGCATCGCCAGTTCCCGTTCCTTCTGAAGCTCCACAAACAACTTGCGCGCCTTGTGCTGTGAGGTCACAGCACCCAGCGCGCACACGATCGCGACGGCGAGGAGGATCAGGTTGAGCCGGGTCATGGTCCTCCCGAACGCTCCGCGATCCGCATCACGGCGCTGCGCGCCCGGGGATTTCGCGCCACCTCTTCGGGCCCGGGCCGCACCGCGCGGCCCACGATGCGCAGCAGCGGCGGCGGCAGTTCCGCGGCCCGCAGCGGCAGCTTGCGCGGGAGCCGGGGGGGCTGCGAGGCGTCACGCATGAAGCGCTTCACTATCCGGTCCTCGAGGGAGTGAAAGCTGATCACCACCAGGCGCCCGCCGGGCCGCAGCCGGGCGGCGGCGGCCGGCAGCACTAGCGACAGCTCTTCAAGCTCCGAATTGGTGAAAATCCGTAGAGCCTGAAAACTCCGCGTCGCCGGATCCTGGCCTGGCTCCCGCGTGCGGACGGCCGCTGCCACGATCTCGGCAAATTGTCGTGTGGTAGCAACAGGTCCCCGCGCTCTTGCCGCAACAAGCGCTCTTGCAATCTGTTTAGCAAACCGTTCTTCGCCATAGGTTCTTATGACCTCCTCCAGTTCGCGCTCGCTTGCCCCGGCGAGCCACTCGGCCGCGCTGCGCCCCGTTGCCGGGTCCATGCGCATGTCCAGGGGGCCGTCGTGGCGGAAGCTGAATCCCCGCGCGGCGTCCTCCAACTGCACCGAGGACACACCGAGGTCCAGCAGCACCCCGTCCAGTTCCCCTACCCCCTCCTCCGCCAGCACCTGCTCCAGCCGCGCGAATCCGCTGTGCACCATGCGAAAGCGCGGATCCGCCCACTTCCTGCCCTCCGCCACCGCGTCGGGATCCTTGTCCAACGCCACGAGCCTCCCGGCCGGCGCCAGCCGCTCCAGGATCAGGCGGCTGTGGCCACCCCGCCCGAAGGTTCCGTCCACATAGCAACCGTCGGCGCGCACCTGCAGGGCGTCCACCGCTTCGGCGGCCAGCACGGTGACGTGCGCCCGCCTTCCATCGCTCACAGGGAGAAGCCGTCCAGCTCCGAAGGCACCCCGTCACGGAACAGCTGCGCGTCATCCATCTGCTGGTTCCACTTCTCCTCGTCCCAGAGCTCGAACTTCGCCCCCTGCCCCACCAGCACCACGTTGCGGTCCAGGGCGGCGAACTGGCGCAGGGGCCCCGGCACGAGGATGCGCCCGGCGCCGTCGAGCTCCACATCGCTGGCATTGCCCACCAGCAGGCGCTGCAGCGCCCGGGTCTGGCTGTTGAAGCTGGAAAGACTGTTGAGCTTCTGCTCGATGGGTTCCCACGCGGGTTGCGGGTACAGGAGCAGGCAGCGCGAAGGGTCCGCGGTGAGGACGAGGCGACCGGCGCAATGCGACATCAGGACATCCCGGTACTTCGCCGGGATCGCGAGTCGGCCCTTATTGTCCAGCGTGAGCTGCGCAACGCCGCGAAACATTGCTCCCCTTCTCGGTATGGCGGCGGGAAGATCTCCACAATCTCCCACTTTTTTCCACGTTCGCCCACTATAGTTAAAAAGAATCAGTGGGTCAAGCGAGCTTCCTGAGCTTTTGCATTGCGCGACAATGACTTATGTGCGATTTTCCACGCGGGTGAAAATCGCTTAGGAATTAGAGAGATACGAGAATAAGTGGGAATCCCGGGGTGATTCTCCCCGGGTAATGACGCCGCGGTGGGAAATTCGGGCGCCGAAAAAGAAGAAGAAGCTGGCCGATAAGCCGGGTTCTGTAAGGCATCCTTGCGGACGCCCGGCAGTCATTCCTCTAGGCGCGCGGTTGCCCGCGCGCTCAAGCAACCTACCCGGGAGCAGCGCGAGCCACGCTATCGCTCCCCTATTTGGTCTTGCTCCGGGTGGGGTTTGCCGTGCCGGCGATGTTGCCACCGCCGCGGTGCGCTCTTACCGCACCTTTTCACCCTTGCCGGTTCCCCCGCCCCGGGTGCGTGCGTCGGCGCGCACCCGGTTCTACTTCAAGAAAGACTTCGCCGCCTCGGGTGGCCAAGTCCGGCGAGGGAACTTAGGCGGTATGTTTTCTGTGGCACTTTCCGTCGCCTCGCGACGCCCGGCCGTTAGCCGGCACCCTGCTCTGCGGAGCCCGGACTTTCCTCTCCGCGGGTTGCCCCGCGCAGCGACCGCCAGGCCAGCTTCAGGAGTGCATTATACGCCGCACCTTACCCGGACTCATGCCTCAGTGGCGAGTCGCCACGCCACCCGCCCGCCCGCGCGCAGCGGCACCAGGGTGTCGTTGCCGAATGCGTAGCTCGCCGGCACCTCC
>DASTHR010000182.1:0-5324 GCA_035718105.1 Burkholderiales bacterium | reverse complement strand
GGGTTGGAGTTCAGGTAGGCATTGACCTGGTCCAGGGCCTCGGTCTGCTGCCCATCGAGGTAAAGCTTGCGCGCCACGTTCAAATCGTCGGCCCGGGCGAGCACGCTGCCGATCATGAGCCATGCCGCAACGCAGGCAGCGACCGCCGGCAGCGATCTCGTCATGGTCATTGTGATATACTTTTCTGAATTAAATCCAAGGGTTTATAGCTAAGCGCTGCGATTTTATCAAGAACCGCGCCGGCTTCACAAATCAATCTGCCGGCACGCGTCCGAGGCGACTCCCACCCATGCTCAGAATCTACAACTCCCTGGTTCGGGACAAGCAGGCATTCGTTCCCCTGACTCCCGGCAAGGTCAACATGTACGTGTGCGGGATGACGGTGTATGACTACTGCCACCTCGGCCACGCCCGGGTGCTGGTGGTGTTCGACATGGTCACCCGCTGGCTGCGGAACTCGGGCTATGACGTCACCTATGTCCGCAACATCACCGACATCGACGACAAGATCATCAAACGCGCCAACGAAAACGGCGAGCCCATGGAGGCGCTCACCGCGCGCTTCATCGCCGCCATGAACGAGGACGCGGATGCCTTAGGGGTGGCCCGCCCCGACCACGAACCGCGGGCCACGGAGTACGTGGAGAAGATGGTGGACATGATCCGCGCCCTGGAGGCGAGGGGCCTCGCCTACGCGGCGGCAAACGGCGACGTCTATTACTCGGTGCGGGACTTCCCGAACTACGGCCGGCTCTCCGGCAAGTCGCTGGACGAGTTGCGCGCCGGGGAGCGGGTGGAAGTGGAGTTGGCCAAGAGGGATCCCCTGGATTTCGTGCTGTGGAAGGCCGCCAAGCCCGGCGAGCCCCACTGGCCCTCCCCCTGGGGGGCGGGGCGCCCGGGCTGGCACATCGAGTGCTCGGTGATGAGCACCCACCTGCTGGGCAAGCACTTCGACATTCACGGCGGCGGCCAGGACCTGCAGTTCCCCCACCACGAGAACGAGATCGCTCAGTCCGAGGGCGCCTGCGGCTGCAGCTTCGTGAACTACTGGATGCACAACGGCTTCGTGCGGGTGGACAACGAGAAGATGTCCAAGAGCCTGGGCAACTTCTTCACCGTGCGCGAGGTGCTGGCGACGTACCAGCCCGAGGTGGTGCGCTTCTTCATCCTGCGCGCCCACTACCGCAGCCCCCTCAATTACTCCGACCATCACCTGGATGACGCAAAGGGCGCGCTTACCCGCCTGTACCTCACGCTGCGCGACCTGCCGCCCGCTACGACAGGGATCGACTGGCACGATCCCTGGGCGAAGCGCTTCCGCGAGGCCATGGACGACGACTTCAACACCCCGGAGGCGGTGGCGGTGCTGTTCGAACTGGCCAACGAGGCCAACCGCAGCCGCTCCGCTGCGCATTCCGGACTGCTCAAGGCATTGGGCGGCATACTGGGACTGTTGCAGCAGGATGCAGAGATGTACCTACAGGGCGAAACCGTGGTAATACCTCGCGTCGTTTCGACGACAGGAACCGCAGCGGGATCATCCACTGCAGCAGGTGTCATGGAGGCGGTTGTAAGTCGCGAGTGGATCGAAGAGCGTATCGTCGCTCGCGCTGCGGCTCGGAAGTCGAAAAACTTTGCCGAGGCCGACCACATCCGCAAGGAACTCACCGAGGCCGGCATCCTGCTGGAGGACACCGCCCAGGGCACTGTCTGGCGGCGGGGATAGACTAAATTAGAGGCCGTTCCCGCTTCAGTTCCGGCAGGCAGTGCCGGAGCCAGAGGGCGGCGAGCTTCTCGGCCAGGGAGTTCTGCTTCAGCCGCTCGTGCAGCGCATTGAAGTCCACGCAGTCCAGGGGCTGGTCCTGGTTGAAGCAACTAAACACGTGGGTCATGGCGCCGGTGGTCGGGTCGCGGTGCGGCTGAAGGCACTGGGCGCAGATCTCCTTCATCATGCACTGCATCGGCGAGTTGATGGAGCCGATGGCGAAGTGATGGGGATTGAGGTGGGGCTTCAGCAGATCGTGGCGGGCGCGTGCCACCGCCGCCATCATCCGGTCGGAGCCGATGGCGATGATGCGGTGCGCGTCCTCCAAGCGGATCGCGGGCGGTCCCAGGCGGCCTCCGGCGTAGGCGTCCATGGCCTGCACGATGTTGCCCAGGAAGCCGCGGTCCTGGGGACGCCGCGGCTGGAAGCCCGGCGTTTCGTCGCAGCACCAGATCACCACGTCGGCCGCGTTCTCGATCTCCTCGATCTTGTAGCGGTCCTGCACCTTCTTGTATCCCGCGAAATACAGCACCCGTGAGCCGGCGGCGCGCAGCGCCTGGCCGATGGAGAACAGCACGGCGTTGCCCAGGCCGCCGCCGCACAGCACCACGGTCTCGCCGCGGGTGATTTCCGTGGGCGTGCCGGTGGGGCCCATCAGGATCACCGGCTCGCCGGGGCGCAGCATGGCGCAGAGGCTGGAGGAGCCGCCCATCTCCAGCACGATGGTGGAGACCAGGCCGCGCTCGCGGTCCACCCAGGCGCCGGTGAGCGCCAGGCCCTCCATCTGCATGCGGGTGCCGGAAACCATGGGCGCCAGGGTTTCGAAATTCTGCAGCCGGTAGAACTGCCCCGGCTGAAACTTGCGCGCCGCCAGGGGCGCGCGCACCACCACCTCCACGATCGTCGGCGTGAGGCGCTCGATCCGGTCCACGGTGGCCACCAGTTGGTCGGCGAGCGCGGCGAAGAACTGCTCGCTCGCAACTCCGCTCTGTGGCGCACGCTGCGCCAGCACCCGGGACACCGCCGGGTACCCCTGCTTGGCGGAAGCCATGGCCTTCACCACGTTGCCGAAGTAGGAGGGGTGGACGTCGCCGAAGAAGCTCACGAAGCGGCCGTCGGGGCGCCGCGAAAGCAGCACCCGGGGTTGGTCCGGCTTGGCGGCGGCGTGCTGGGGACGCACCGGGTTCCCGTCCTCGTCGCAGGCCTGGAAATACTTGCCGTCCAGGGTGAAGTGGGTGCCGTCCTCCCGGGCCAGCACGGTGTTGGGCTGGGTGCCGGCGGCGATGAACACCGTGCGCGCCGGCAGCCAGTGCTCGTCGCCGGAAGTCCACTTGCCGTCCTCGCCCAGCGCCTGGCGGCGGAAGCGCACGCCGATGGCCGCGCCGTAGTGGTCCACGTCCACCGCCGAGGGCGCCAGTCCCTCGGCGAAGGCCACGCCTTCCTCCAGGGCCTTCTCCACCTCCTCGTGGTTGAGGGTGTAGGAGGGGCTGTCCAGCAGCCGGCGGCGGTAGGCGATGGTGACGCCGCCCCAGCGCCGCAGCAGCTCGATGATGCGCGCCGGGCGGCCCTCGCGCTGCGCGGCGGCGCGCTCCGACCGGATGGCGCGGGCGTGGGCCAGGAACTCGTCGCCGATCTCCCGCTCCAGGTCGTCCCACTGGTCGCGGATGGCGTCCTCGCCGATCTCTCGCGCCAGGATTTCGTAGCGGGCGAGGAAGCGCTCCACCTGCACCACATAGTAGGCCAGGGACTCGGTGGCGGTGTCGATGGCGGTGAGCCCGCCGCCGATCACCACCACCGGCAGCCGAAGCTGCATGTTGGCGATGGAGTCCGCCTTGGCGGCGCCGGTGAGCTGCAGCGCCATGAGGAAGTCGGAGGCGGCGCGCACCCCCCGGGCCAGGCCGTTGGGGATGTCCAGCATGGTGGGCTTGCCGGCGCCCACGCACAGGGCCACATGGTCGAAGCCCAGGGCCCAGGCGTCCTCCAGGATCAGGGTGCCGCCGAAGCGCACGCCGCCGAACATGGCGAATTCGCTTCGCCGCTCCAGCAGCAGGCGCGTGAGCTTGAGGAAGTTCTTGTCCCAGCGTACGGTGATGCCGTACTCGGCAACGCCGCCGAAGCCGGCCATCACCCGGCCCTCCAGGTTCTCCCGCAGTTCCGCCGCATCTCGCACCGGGCGGAAGGGTTGGCGGCGCCCCAGGACATCCACGCCGGAGATGTCGGAGGGCAGGGGCTCGATCTTCAGTCCGTCCACGCCCACCACAGTGTGGCCCTCGTTCAGCAGGTGGTGGGCGAGGGTGAAGCCCGCCGGCCCCAGACCCACCACCAGCACCTTGCGGCCGGTGGCGGGCCGCGGCAGCGGCCGGCGCAGGTCCAAGGGATTCCAGCGGGTGAGCAGCGAATAGATCTCGAAGCCCCAGGGCAGCTCCAGCACGTCCTTGAGGGTCCGCGTCTCCGCCTGGGGGATGTTGACCGGGTCCTGCTTCTGGTAGATGCAGGACTTCATGCAGTCGTTGCAGATGCGGTGGCCGGTGGCGGCCAGCATGGGGTTGTCCACGGCGATCATCGCCAGCGCCGCCAGGGGCTCGCCCCGGGCCTTCACCATCTGGAACTCGGAGATCTTCTCCTCCAGCGGGCAGCCGGCGAGGCTCACCCCGAAAGGGGTCTTCTTGAACCCGGCGGCGGGATCCTTCTCCCGCAGGCCCCGGGAGCAGGAGTCTCTTCCCTGCTCGTGGCACCAGATGCAGTAGTGGGTCTGATCGAGCGCGCCCACGAGGTCGGTGCCGGGGTCGGTGAGGGCGAAGCCCTCGCGCCGGCGCAGGTGGTCGAGGCGGTGGAGGGTGTAGCCGGGGGAGTCGTCGCTGTGCACCGGCACCAGGCGCATGAAGTCGAGCCTGGCGGGCGCCTTGAACAGCACGCCCCGGCCATGGCGGGCGCGGCCCTGCGGGGTGGTGGCCGCCCAGGCAGCGTAGCGCGCCGCGAACTCCAGCTTGTCTGCGTTGGCCGCCTCGTACTTCTGCCACTCCGTGACCCCGAGGGCGAAATCCAGCTCCTCTAGGGGAGCCCCTTCGGGCTTGCCGAGCCACGCGACCATCTGCAATTCCGCGGCCGGGCCGTCCACCGCGGCAGCTTCCTCCGGCTTGACCTTGTGCAGGGCGCGGCGCTGCACGAAGTTGCGCTTGACCGCGTACAGGGGCGCGAGTGCGTGGTGGCGCCGGGCCAGGTCCCGGGCCTCGGCCTCGATGCCGAACAGGCGGGCGAGGAAGTCGTCGAGGTGGGGCGCCAGGGCCACCAGCAGGGCGGACTCGTCACCCCGGGAGACGGTGGCGGGATTGCCGCGCCCCGCTTCCAGTCGGGCGCGCAGGGCAGCGTCCGCCGCCCCGAGGAATTCCAGGAAGGCGGCATCGAGGCGGGACAGTCCCTCGCGCCGGTAAAGGTCGGTGAAGCTCAGGCCGAAGCCGAGGTCGAGCATGGGAAGCCTTTAATCGCGCCGCACGGATGAGAGCGGATTATACGGCGCGAGAACTCAGTAGGTTCGGCTTCAGCCGGACCACGACGTGCC
>DASTHR010000181.1:0-22397 GCA_035718105.1 Burkholderiales bacterium | reverse complement strand
AAGGAATTGGGGAACCTTAAATGAAGGCACTTCCTCTTCTGATTCTGGCGCTGCTCGCGGCGGGAACCGCCTGGTCGCAGCAGGTCTACAAGTCCGTGGATCCCCAGGGGCGCGTGATCTACAGCGACCGCCCGGTGGAGGGCGCAAAGCCGGTGGACCTGCCGCCGGTGAGCACGGTGCCCGGGGTGAAAGTGCCCGAGAAAAAGCCCGCTGCGGCCGAGGCAGCCCCGGCGACGCCCCGCGATGAGGCGGCCGAGCGCCGCGCCCGCGATAACGAAGCCCGGCTCAGGGAAGCCGAGGCGGGCCTGGAGGCTGCCCGCAAGGAGCTGGCCGAGCAGGAAGCCATCCGTCTTGGCGACGAGCGCAACAACTACCAGAAGTACCTGGACCGCGTGCAGCGCTACCGCGACGAGGTGACGCGCCAGGAGCAGGAAGTGGAGGCCCTGCGCAGGGCCGCGGGCAAGTAACCGCGGTTGCCCTGGGCCGCGCCGGCGCGATTGGCGCGGTTCTTGCTCGCCTGAAGTGTCACCTTACTGATTTCCCCTCTCTCAAGTGATCGCTCCCTCATCCATCGCCGGCCTGGACGCGCTGGCCACGGCCGTCATGCTGCTGGACCAGGATCTGCGCATCCGCTACGCCAATCCGGCGGCGGAAACGCTGTTCGATCTCAGCACCCGCAGCGTTTCGGGGCAGGGCGTGGAACAGGTGTTCCAGGATCCCGGACAGCTCATCGCGGCGGTGCGACAGGCCATGGAGGAGCACTCGACCTATGTCGAGCACGACATGACGCTCGCCGCGCCGAATCACCCGCGGGTGCACCTGTCCTGCAGCGTGACGCCCGTGGACCTGAACGGCGGCAGCCTGCTGGTGGAGTTCCAGCAGATCGACCAGCAGCTGCGCATCGCGCGCGAGGAGCGCATCCTCGACCAGGCGCAGGCCAACCGCGCGCTGATCCGCAACCTCGCTCACGAGATAAAGAACCCCCTGGGCGGCATCCGCGGCGCGGCCCAGCTGCTGGCGCGGGAGCTGCCACAGCCGCACCTGCACGAGTACACCCAGGTGATCATCAAGGAGGCGGACCGGCTGCAGGCGCTGATGGACCGGCTGCTCGCGCCGCACCGGCTGCCGCACTACAACGAGATCAACATCCACGAGCTGCTGGAGCGGGTGCGCAGCCTGCTGCTGGCGGAGTATCCGGAGGGTCTCGAGGTGCGCCGCGACTACGACGTCAGCCTGCCGCCGCTGGTGGCGGACAAGGAACGCCTGATCCAGGCCATCCTCAACATCGCGCGCAACGCGGCCCAGGCCATGCAGGGGCAGGGCCGGATCACCCTGCGCACCCGCATCGCGCGTCAGGTGACGCTGGCGCGGCGGCGCCACCGCCTCGCGCTTCAGGTGCAGGTGGTGGACACCGGCCCCGGCATCGCCGAGGAGCTGCGCGACCGGATTTTCCTGCCGCTGGTGAGCGGCCGCGAGAGCGGACATGGGCTCGGCCTCACCCTGGCCCAGGAGTTCGTGAACCAGCACCTGGGCACCGTCGAATTCGAAAGCGTCCCCGGCCGCACCTGCTTCACCATCCTGCTGCCGCTGGTGAGCCGCGAGGACCTGAGCAGCATCAAGGGGAAATCATGAAGCCCGTCTGGATCATCGACGACGACCGCTCCATCCGCTGGGTGTTCGAGAAGGCGCTGGCGCGCGAGGGCATCGCCTTCAAGGCCTTCGCCTCCGCCGAGGAGGCGCTGGGCGCGCTGGATGCGTCCCCGCCCCAGGTGGTGGTGAGCGACATCCGCATGCCGGGAACCTCGGGCCTCGACCTGCTTGCCCTGCTGCGGGAGCGCCAGCCCAGCCTTCCCGTGATCATCATGACCGCCTACTCCGACCTTGAGAGCGCGGTGGCCGCGTTCCAGGGTGGCGCCTTCGAGTACCTGCCCAAACCCTTCGACGTGGACCACGCGGTGGAGCTGATCCGCCGCGCCATCGACGAGAGCATGCGCGGTGAGCAGGCGCCGGAGGCGGCCGAGGCGACACCGGAGATCCTGGGGCAGGCGCCTTCCATGCAGGAGGTGTTCCGCGCCATCGGGCGCCTCGCCCAGTCCCACGCCACGGTGCTCATCACCGGCGAGTCCGGCACCGGCAAGGAGCTGGTGGCCCGCGCCCTGCACCGTCACAGCCCGCGCGCCGCCAAGCCCTTCATCGCCATCAACACCGCCGCCATCCCCAAGGACCTGCTGGAGTCCGAGCTGTTCGGCCACGAGCGGGGCGCCTTCACCGGCGCCCAGACCCAGCGCCGCGGCCGCTTCGAGCAGGCTGACGGCGGCACCCTGTTCCTGGACGAGATCGGCGACATGCCCCCCGACCTGCAGACCCGCCTTCTGCGGGTGCTGTCCGACGGCCAGTTCTATCGCGTCGGCGGCCACCAGCCCATCAAGGCGAACGTGCGGGTAATCGCCGCCACCCACCAGGAACTGGAGGCGCGGGTGCGCCAGGGCCTGTTCCGCGAGGACCTGTTCCACCGCCTGAACGTGATCCGGGTGCGGCTGCCCGCGCTGCGTGAGCGTGCCGAGGACATAGGCCTGCTGGCGCGCCACTTCCTGCAGAAGAGCGCCCGGGAGCTGGGGGTGGAGCCCAAGCGCCTGTCGGAGGCCGCGACCAAGCACCTGTCGGCGCTGCCCTGGCCTGGCAACGTGCGGCAGCTGGAGAACGTCTGCCACTGGCTCACGGTGATGGCGCCGGGCCAGAACATCGAGCCCGCGGACCTGCCGCCGGAGGTGCGCGAGGAAGGGCCGCCGGTCGCGCCGGGAAGCTGGGTCGCCGCCCTGGAGCAGGAGGCGGCTGCTTCACTGGCGCGGGGCGAAACCGGCATCATTGGGCGCCTCACCCGGGAGTTCGAGCGCGCGCTGATCCTGAAGGCGCTGGCCCACACCGGCGGGCGTCGCATCGAGGCGGCGCAGCTGCTGGGACTGGGCCGCAACACCCTCACGCGCAAGATCCAGGAACTGGAGCTCGACGACAAGGAGGCCGGCGGCGACGCCTGAGCGTGCGCGCCGGGCTTATTTCTCCCCCTCGAGGGGGCGGATCGGGAAGCGGCACACCTTGCCTCCGCGCACCATGCACTCGGTGTGATCCGCGCGCTGCCCGGTGAGGATTTCCAGCAGTCCGAGATCGAATTCGCACACCTCCCGGAATTCCTGGGCGAGGTGGTGATAGACGCAATTGCTGGCCACGATCGACGGGACCGGCCCCTCGGCCAGCACGCGGGCGTCGTAGCCCAGGCCGTTCATGATGCGCGCCACTTCCTCCACGCGCTCCCGCGGGCCCAGCCCCTGGAGCCGCGGCGCCAGCCCGGCGGCCACTTCCGCGGACAGTTCCCGCATGAAGGCTGCCAGCCCCTCGGGTCCGAGGCGCGCGCGCAGGCGCTCCAGCACCAGCGCCGAGAACCAGGAGTAGAGCTTGGGGAAGAGCTCGTTGCCCGCCGGGGTGAGGGCATAGACCAGCCCCGGGCGGCCACCGGTGACCCGCAGCCCCTGCTGGCGCACATAGCCGTCGCGCTCCAGCGCCGCCAGGTGCTGGCGCACCGCGGTGCGGGTGATGGCGAGCCGCGTCACCAGGTCCTCGACGGTGAGGCCGTCCCGTTCCTGCTGCAGCAGACGCAGCATGGCCTGCTGGCGTTCCCCGAGGGCTTCCACGCCCGCGGCTGCCGCCGGTTTCCGATTCGCGTCCATGATGATGGAACCAGTATAAACCCGGCCGCCCGCCGGGGCGGCCGGGCGTCCCGTGTCACAGGGACTTGAGGTACTCCACCAGGTCGCTCGCCTCGCCGGGCGTGAGCCCCAGGGGAATGCCGTGGTTGCCGACGCCGTTGACGTCGTAGTGCCTCACCGTCGCCATCAGCGCCTGCTCCGGCGTGGACCCCTGGAAGCGCCCGTCGTGGTAGAACCAGTGGCCGCTTTCCGATTGGGCGTGGCGCCAGTGGCCCGAGAGTCCCTTCAGCGGTGCGGTCCGGTAGCGCTTGTCCGGCGACCGGTTGGCCTGGAAGTCGTCGATGGCGAGTTCCTCTGCGGTGTGCATGTTCCAGCCCGGCTCGGTGAAGAGCGGTGGAACATGGCAGGCGGCGCACTTGGCCTTGCCGCTGAACAGCGCCTCGCCCCGCCTGGCCGCCGCCCGGTCGAAGCTGCCGGGAGCCGGTTCCGGCGCCGGGATCGCCAACTGGTAAAAGCTGAGCGCGGCGAGCTTGGGCGTGATCAGGTCCCGATCGCTGCGAACGTCGCCGAAGCCGGCGCCGGCGGCGATGGGAAACTGCAGGCGGTCGTTGAGCCGCGGGTCGAAAAATGTGCCCTGTCCGTGCATCTCCAGGTTGGCGACGAAGGCATTCCAGTAGGTCACCGAGCCCCAGCCCGTCGAGGTGTGCAGGTTCACCCCGCTCAGTCCGTAGGCGGGGGGAATGAGGGTCGCAGCCGAGGTCACGCCGGCGGGGGCACTGGGATTCGCGGCCTTGCCGTCGAGAAAAATCTGCGCGTCGAACTTGCCCGGGCCCCAGGAGGCGAGCACCGCCTTTACGTCGTCAACGCTGACCGTTTTTCCCGCGAGGCTCAGCAGGTCCGCCACCGGCTGCAGGTTGGGTGCCAGGCTCACGATGACGCCGACGTTGAGGTCGCGGTTGGCCCAGCCGTCGAGCCGCTGGCCGATCCCCGGCGCGAGCGAATTGTTCACCGTGGAGTGGCACAGGGCGCAGGTGATGCCCACCGACTTGAGGTTTCCCGATCTGTCGAAGAAGCCCTTCACCCCCACCACCGCGTCAAGCCGGAGCAGCGCGAGGGTGGTCGCGGGGGCGTCCAGGTTCACCGCACCCTGCCTGAGGCCCTGCGCCAGGGCGGGCGGAAGCGCGTCCTCGTCCACCTTCAGGCCTACCGCCAGTGCGGTGCGCGGGCTCACCCCCGGTCCCACGCCGCCGTGGGCGGCGCCGGCGATGGCCTCGTGCAGGCCCAGGGTGTCGCCCCAGAAGGCCTCGTCGCCAAAGGTGTCGAAGCGGAAGGTCTCCCGGCCCTGCTGCAGCAGGGCGTGGCTGTTGCGGCGGATGATCTGATCGAAGCGGCTGTCTGGCTGTCCCGCCGGTTCCGCGCCTGCCGGCATCGCCACGAGAATGGTGGCGGCCGCCAGCGCAAACAGCATGACTGCGTACCCGCCGGGCACGCGTCGAGTCCATGTGGCCATGATGATTCCTCCTACTGGTTATGGGTTTCGCGCCGGCCCCTCGGTCCAGGGGGCCGGGATCACATCTTTTCCTGGGCCGACCGGGGGATCAGCCACTGGGTGATGTGGTAATGGGCTTCCATCATTCCGGGATGGCCCGGATTGAACACCACGTCGGTGTGGTCGATCTTCACCCCCGCAGCGCCCCGGCCCAGGTCCGCGAAGCCCTTGCGCTCCTCAATCTGTTTCAGGGGAATCATGTAGGTCACGTGGACCAGTTTTCCGGACTTGTCGTAGCCCAGGTAGGGGCCCACCGGGGCGGTGGCCGGGTCCAGGTACAGCGTGCCGAGACCGGGGATGTAGTCCGGCAGGTGCACCAGGGAACTCACTTTCTTGAAACCCTCGGGCGGCGCTTTGTGGATATCCGCCGCAATGGCCGGGGTTGCGGCAAGCGCCGCGGCCACCGCCAGAGAAAAAAGTGACTGCTTCATGGTTCTTCCTCCTTCGTTGGTTGGGATAGTCGGCATGCGTGAGTTTCCCGCATGCGACATTTAAGACATAAATATATGTCGTAAGTTCCGCAACGAAAGTAGCGCATACCTCAAACCGTCCAGCCGAAACAGGATGATCTGCACCCAGCATCCATCATATTGAGTGTGTGTGCCTACTGACATGCGCTGCATGGTGCAAGCCTTTTCGTGGATCTGCCATGTCCGCATATCCCCGCCAGCGTCGGCACAAGCCCGGGCCCGGGTTTGATCCGGTTGCCGGGATTCCCGGTTTCCGAAGTCCGTGGAGGCGACACGCAGGGGGTTTACCGCCGCAGTTCCGGTACCACGGTTATCGTCCGGCAAAGCTTACAAAAGATGCGATTTCAGGTCGCCTGCGACAATACGCCACAGCATGGTAACCATCTAATATTCATAACTTTTATTTGATTGCATGACATTTTTCACTTAGCGATTGCGAATTCGCAATGCCGCTCCCCCGGTTGGCGAGTAAATAAGCAAGCACTAATGCACCAACAAAAGCATTAGCAACACTTGGGCGGCCCCGCGCCGAGGCCTGGGGCTCTTAATCAACCGGAGGGAAAAATCATGAAATCGCGAATGGGATCCCTGACGGTCATCGCGGCAGCATTGCTGGCGTGGACGGCCGTGACGCCGTCGTTTGCCGATGACGGTGACCGCCTGTTTAGGACCATATCCAATCCCCCGGGGCAGGTCGGCAGCCCCGAACCCGAGGGCGAGCACGCCTTCGTGCAGTACCTGAACTTCTACGTGCCTTCGCAGGCGTCTGACGGCACCCTGACCCCTGTCCAGTACATCAATGCCGACGGCGCGCTGGTGAAGGAGATGACCAAGGCCCGGCCGCTGATCGCGTTTTTCCTGTACGGGCCGGTCATCAGCTTCGACGAGCCGTCCACCTCGGGCTTTCCCGGCCACGGCCGGCGCGACGCCTTCGCGGCGGTGAGCCTGGACGACGGTACCACCTGGAAGCGCACCAACCTGTCGGAGTCCGCCGACAAGAGCTCCTTCAAGACCGTCACGGCGATTCCGGACCCGGCGGTTCCCCAGCCGGAATTCGAGGTCACCAGCGATACCCCGATCACCACCTCGACCCTGTACGACGCAACGAAAACGACCCTGACGATTGCCGGCACCGACGCCACCGCAAAGACCACGGTGGAGGTTCGCAATGCCATTACCCACCAGGTCATCGGCACGGCGCGGGCGAAGAGCAACGGCAGCTTCGAGCTCGAACTCAGGAAGCTGGCCGAGACCACGGTGCCCTGCTCCGTGCAGGCCGGTTACAGCCTCACGAATGTGTGGGGTCCGTACCTGCACGTGGCTGGCGCCCCGGACGCCTGCGTGGGCACCGACCAGATGACGATGACCAATGACTACCCCGGCGACGTCACCAACGGCGTGCACGCCATGGCCGGCAACAAGATCATCGCGGCCTGGCAGAGCAAGTGGTGCACCTCGGGCTTCCCGGCCTGGGGCGACAGCTATGACCGGACGACGGTCGCCACCTACCTCGGGATCGACAATGACCCGACGGACGGCGCCGCTGACTTCTACCTGACGGATGTGTTCGGAGTCGCGGGCTCCCAGGGCTCCGTGGACTACCGCGAGGAGGAGGAATTCCCGGGCGAATACGACGACATCGGCGAAGTGCCCTTCAACTGCCTGTGGACCGCGCGCGGCGTCCTGCGCGAGAACCCGGACCTGCCCGGCACCACGGAAGTGGTGTGGTTCAAGGCCGAGCGCCTGACCTCCGGCCGGCGCGACCTGAACCGCATCGAGGCCTCCTGCGTCGCTGGCGCCGGCTGCGCCGTCACCTGGCAGGAAGACCCCGAAGGCCTGCGCCCCGGCGAGGGTGAAGGCGCGGGTACCGGCTGGGCGGGGGCCACCACCAACAGCCAGACCGACGTCTGGTACAGCTTCATCCGCTGGGAAGACTTCGACGTTGTCGACAACGCGGGAACCTTCGTGCCCCTGGGCGACCTTAACGACGCCACCCTGGGCACCAACCGCCCGCAACCGGCGGTGCCGATGATGGTGGCCGCGCGGCTGACCAACAACGCGCGCTGCCCGGCCGACCAGATCACGGGGCGCGGCGACTACTGCGAGGACGCCTTTGCGGCGCCCTTCGGCATCAGGAACCAGTGCGTCACGACGGTGAATATCCCGCTGGGCAAGGACTCCGACCCGCAACCTGTCTGCGTGGTGGATTCCAACGGCACCGGCGTCGGTGACAACGGCGACATGCCCAACGTCGCCAACACCGCCTCCAGCCGTCCGCGCCTGAGCCTGCAACCCCGCGACAGCGACGGCGACGGCCTCGTGGACGACGCCTGGGTGATGGTGTTCGCGGAGGAGGACAAGGGCCTCGGCCGCTACGGTTTCGTGAACGATGATCCCTGGGCCCTCGGCAACCTGACCGACGTCGCCACCGCCTGCGGCGACCCCGATGCCAGCAAGGACGACAACTGCATCGAAGCCGACATCGGCAAGAGCGTGTGGTGGTTCACCTTCGCCATGGGCACGCCGAAGACCTCGGTGGCGAGCTACGGTGGTGATCGGGCCAAACCCGCCAAGGACGTTCCCTTCAGCCTGCTGAACAACGTGCTGGTCCAGGGCAACATCCTGAACCAGCCCGAAGTCAACTGGCGCACCGGGACCTTCTTCCCGCCCATGTCCACGGCCAACATGTGGAACTTTGGCGACACCTACAACTACCTGATCTTCAACACCGAGATCGCGCGCCGCTCCAGCATGATGGCGCAGTCGCTGACCAAGGCGAAAGCCGGTGCCAGCGGCCTGATCGCCTTCCCGCTGTGGAAGCAGGGCACGGTCAATCAGGGCGGACCCGCCGACATCATGGCGCGGCGCTTCGTGATCGATCCGGCAACGATCGACCCGAAGGCCCAGAACCCGTACGACTTCAACAACATGAAGTGCGAGTACACGAACGACGCGGGTAGCGTGGTGGCAGGCGTGAAGCTGTTCACCGACGGCACGAACCCGATGTACCCGAAAGGCCTTTGCATGGCCCCGGCCATCAACCTCTCGGCCCGGACCCCCGTTGCGTGCGAGACGGCGGGCGGCAGCCTCGCCGACGGGATCTGCCCCGGGCAGGGCTACACCTGCACCGAGGTGGCCGGCTATGGCCAGTTGTGCAAGACCACCGACACCAGCGATGCCTCGCCGGAGAATCCCGAGAACATCCAGGTCTTCGACAAGCTGCTGTCCTGGTACGAGTGCCCGGGCTGGAACGGCGTGGACGTGAGCGTCAACGGCGGCGCGGAAACGCTGCCGGGCGCCTGCGGCGTCGAGCCCATCAGCGCCACCCTGGGCAGCAACCTGAACGACCAGTCCTGGTACATGCCGCTGGAGATCTCCAAGGGCCACCGCGGCTTCCTGGACGGCGACTTCGTGCAGATGCTGTATGCCTGGTCGCCCAACTACAAGGACAACGCCGTGGGCCGGGACCGCTATGAGCTCTATGTGCGGCGCTCCTTCGACGGCGGCGCGACCTGGACCACCACGCCCCCCAACTTCACGGCGAGCAACGGCGTGACCTACAGCGTGGGCCAGGGCACCACCACCTGCGAAACCTGGCGCGACGGGGCCGACTCCACCACCGACTCCCATGTCTGCACCGCCTACGGTGCCGGCGTGGCCGAGCAGTCCCGCAACGTGTCGCAACTGACGTCGAACAAGTTCACGGTGCTGGACCCGCGCTTTACCCCGACCGGGACCAACCTGGGCGTGGCCATGCCCAGCGTGCCGTTCGCCGGCGCCGACGACTGGCTGCTGTTCCAGCCCGAGGATCCGACCGACCTGCGCAATCCGACCCGGTTCTTCGTGGTGTACGAGACCGGCGACAACACCACCACCGCGGTGGGCGAGGCCGAGCCCCTGGACCTGAACTACACCCGCGGCGAAGCCTTCGGTGACCATTTCACGGTGTGGAGCGAGGTGGACACCGGCCTGAGCGACCCGATCGCCGATTGCTACCCGAGCAACAACCACGGTGACACTACCGTGGCTTGGGCGGCCGGAACCGGCTTCTGCAACGAAGCCGACGGTCTGGAAGCCAAGCAGGACGACCGCTCGGAAGAGGCCAGCGTCACCGCCACCGCGAATGGCGACTTCCTCTACGGCGTGTGGGCGCAGTTCACGGTGGATGACCTGGGTGAGTTCCTCGAGGGCGACGCAGTATTCCGCCGCATCTGGTACCTGGATGACTACATCCCGGCGTGCGAAGGATGTGCGTACAAGGTCATCGGTCAAGGACAGCAATAAGGCGAAACCGGTGCGCGCCGGCGCACCGGCCGCAGAGGGCCGCCGTATATGGCGGCCCGACGCCCGGGCCCGGCGCGCGCCAGTCGAACAATCATCGGATCTCACATAAGGGGTAAAGCCATGTCAACCTACAGATTCTCGGCGACAGGCGCCTTGGCCGTGCTGCTCAGCGTGACGCTGCAGCTCTTCGCGCCTTCCGTATACGCAACGGGCAACATCGGGGCCATCTGGAGCCAGGTTGCCTACCCGAATTCCCTCTCCGATGACAGAGCGTCGGACGGCCAGGGATTCTTCTGCGCCCTGTGCCACGCTTCGCCGGACGGGGGCGGAAGGAACCCCTACGGCAGCGCGCTGGCGCCGCTGATCAACAGCAAGTCCACCCAGGACCAGATCGTCGATGCGTTCCGGCGGGTCGAGGTCCTCAATTCCGAGGGCGACCCCGGCGGCTACACCAACCTCGCCGAGATCAACGCCGGCACCCAGCCCGGGTGGAAATCGGGCGACGCGGTCCCGGGAACCCTGGTGGGCGACCCGCTGGACCCGAGCGCCACGGCCGCCGACATCGCCGTAACGCCGCAGTCCCTGGATTACGGCGCCGTCGTGGTCGGCGTGAGCGTCACCGGCGCCGAGATCACCGTCACCAACACGGGCGGCACCGATCTGACCGTCACCGGCTTGACCCTGACCAACACGGCGGTCTTCAGCCTGGGCGTGCAGGTGCCGGCAAGGCCGTTCACCATCCCGGCGGGAGGCTCGGTGAAGGTGGGGGTGGTATATACGCCGGATAACGCAGGCCTGGACACCGG
The DNA here is from genome assembly GCA_035718105.1 of Burkholderiales bacterium. Taxonomy (GTDB): domain Bacteria; phylum Pseudomonadota; class Gammaproteobacteria; order Burkholderiales; family UBA6910; genus UBA6910. Next base: position 11,587 of record DASTHR010000181.1, on the reverse strand, counting down.
CGCGCTCCTGATCGACAGCACCGACCCGGACGAGCCGGAGGTCACCGTGGCGCTCCAGGGCACGGGCGTCCTGACCACCGAGGGATGCCTGCCGTCCGTCAGCCCGACGCAACTGGTGTTCGGTCAGCTCCTGATCGGTTCCACCCTGGAGCTGCCGGTCACCTTGCGCAACAACGGCGTGGGCACCTGCGACGTGGCGGTCAGCGTTCCCCTCTGTATCGATGGCGAGTTCCGGCTGACCTCGCCGCCGTCTCTCGCCGTCGGGCCCGGCGAGACGGCGTTCATCACCGTCGCCTACTCGCCAATCAACCTCAACGCCGATCAGTGCCGGATTGACGTCAACACCCAGGCCAACGACATCCAGGTGCCGATGAGCGGGGAAGGGGTGGCGGCGCTGCCGACCGACCTCGACATCACCAAGTTCACCGTGACCAAGACTGCGGACCTGTCCAGGGGCGGCATCGTCACCATGGAGATCACGGTGAGGAACGCTGGGACCGGAGCCGCCCACGGGACCCTGACGGTGTTCGGACAGCAGGGGAGCACCCAGTTCGTTCACCAGGTGGTCCAGGTCTCCGATCCGCTCGGCGGCGGCGCCATGAAGATCCCGCTGCAGTCGTATATCGCGACCAGCACCGGCGAGATTCACTGGACCGCAACCCTCGTGGACGGTGACCCGGACCAGGACGTGGCGACCGCCTCCACGGTGGTCCAGAACTAAGCGGCCGAAGATACGGTTGGATGAGCGGTAACGATCCAGCCGAAACCAGCACCGGGAAGGGAGACCCCTTCCCGGTGCTGTTGTTACCGGCCGCCAGAGCACGATGCGGCTGCCGCTCGACGCGGCGGCGCGCCGGCCCTTAACATTCCGGGTGTCGGAATCTTTGCGATCAATTCAAGGAAATTCATGAATCAGCAAACAGCGCGCGCGCTCGTGACTGTGTCAGTTATTGCAGCTTTGGGAACGGTGCCGGTGCTTCGCGCGGCAGATGATGCCGCGAAGAAGGCGCCCGGCGCACCGACGACCGAGGGGGCGGCGCCCGCCGCAAGGCAGGAGGCCGGACACTCGCCGGAGCATAAGGCGGAGCCGATCACCGGCGCCTTCGGGTTGAAGCTGGGGGACCGTTTCGATCCGGCCATGGTGGCGAAGGTGATCAGCAGGAAGGAACACGCCTACCGCGACCCGACGAAAAAGCTTGAGGTGAAGGGAACGCTCTACAAGGTGGAACCCAGGGCGCCCAGCGATGCTTACAACGAGTACCTGGTCGCCACCACCCCGGAGGGCATCATCTACTCCATCAGCGGCGTGTTCGCCGATCCGCAGAACAGGTCGAAATGCGAGGAGACCCAGCGCCTGGCCGCGGACCTGGAACAGAAGCATGGTAAGCCGCGGGGCAAGGGTTCGTTTGGCAACTGGTACGCCTTCCGCGACATGTCGAGCGAAACCTACCGGGGCGTCAGGCTGTACGCGCCGAAGTGCCGCAGCGGGCGCTATTCCATCGTCTACAGCGACGACAGCTTGATGACGCCGCCCGAGCCGCCGGCACCCGAGCCGGCGCAGAAGCCGGGCAACTGATCCCGCCGCGCGGAAACCGCCACGTCGTCTACTCCATGGTCCACTCGTGGCCGCACTTGCGGCAGCGCACCCGGATCCATGTTTCGGCGCGCTCCCGGTCCCGGGCGTAGTCCAGGGGCGAGAGGGGGCCGGAGCCGGTGACTTGGAGCGAGCCGTAGGTCCTGCAATCGGCGCAGGTGGACTGATCGCCCAGGCGCTCGGCGCGGACCATGATCGCCTGGTAGCGGCCCCAGGAGAAGATGCCCATCCAGCCGCCCGCGAAAGTGAGGCCTAGCATCATCAGCGGCCGGAACCCGGGGTCGCGGAAGCTCAGGTCCTCCATGCACGCCGCCACCAGGATCATGCACAGGAAGCAGCTCACCAGGTACAGGTGGCTCTCGATCAGCTGCCTCTCGTACCAGCGTCGGAAGCCCAGCCGGTTGATGCGTTCCGCGGTTCCCAACCTGTTGTTCCTCCCTGGAGCCGGGGCCTGTCGTTCAGGGACTTCCCAGCTCGGCCACGACGGGCGCGTGGTCCGACGGGCGCTCGGCCTTGCGCGGCTCGCGGTCGATGACGCAGGCGCTGCAGGACGAAGCCAGCCCCGGCGACAGCAGGATATGGTCGATGCGCAGCCCCAGATTGCGCCGGAAGGCGTTCATCCGGTAATCCCACCAGGTAAACGACTTCTCGGGCTGCGGAAACAGCCGGAAAGCGTCCTTCAGGCCCAGCGAGAGCAGGGCAACGAAGGCGGCGCGCTCGGGTTCGCTGAACAGCACCTGCCCTTCCCACTGTTTCGGGTCGTGGACGTCCTCCGGCTGCGGGGCGATGTTGAAATCCCCCAGCACCGCCAGCCGCGGGTGGCGCGCAAGCTCCTCCCTGAGCCATAGCGTCAGCGCCTCGAGCCAGGCCAGCTTGTAGCGGTACTTGTCCGAGGTGACGCTCTCGCCATTGGGCACGTAAAGATTGATGACGCGCACGCCGCCGACGGTGGCGGCGAGCACGCGCTTTTGCGGATCGTCGAAACCGGGAATCGCCGTCACCGGGTCGGCGGTGGGGGAGCGGGTGAGGATCGCCACCCCGTTGTAGGTCTTCTGGCCGGAGAACAGCGGCAGGTAGCCCGCCGCCTCGATCTCGGCCCGGGGAAAGTTCTGGTCCTCGAGCTTGGTTTCCTGCAGGCACAGCGCCTCCGGGGCGTGGGTGCCGAGCCACGCCAGCACCTGGGGCAGGCGGACCTTGAGCGAATTGACGTTCCAGGTCGCCAGCTTCACGGGCGGCCCGACCTACTCGCTATAGATCGGGTAGTTTCCGCGCCGGGCGGTTGCGGGTTCGGCTGTCGCCGGCGGTGCCTCGGGAGGAGCTTCGGTGGCACCTCCTTCGGCGTCTGTGGCGGTCGGCGCAGTCGCCGGCTTCGGAGGCGGAGCGCCCGCGCTCCTGGGATAGCCGGCAACGTCCAGGGCGTTGTGCCAGCCTTCCTCGTTGAAACCGCGGGTCAGGCTCGAACCGACTTTCAGCACCGGCACTTCCATCTGCCCGGAAAGCAACTTGGACAGGTCCTGGTATTCCGCCGGCTGCTGCGGATCCTTCTCGGTGTAGGGAATGCCGCGCTTACGAAGAAATTGCCGTGCCTGGGTGCAGGGGTCGCCACAGTCCGTTGCATAGAGCGTGACCGGGAAGTTCCTGGCCGCCATCTGGGTCGCGTAGGGCAAGCGGGCAGCCTCATCCGTGGACGGGGCCTTGATCGGCTGCTGCTTCACGTCCTTCGCCGAAGCCGGCGGCGGCTTGTCCGTGTAGTGGACCTGACCCTCGGCGTCCACCCAGCGATACATCGTGCCCGCTGCGGCGGGAAGCGCGAGGATAGCCAAGGCGATCAACAGCAGGCTTTTCATGCCGCTTAGATTAGCACAACACACCGGGGCAGATGCGGTGCGGCCTGCGCCGCTTCCCCGCTGTCTCATCACGGTAGTGCCGGGGGTCAAGGTCGCGGTTTCGGCAGCTCGGCGTCATTCGCCGGGTCGCATCCCCGCAGAAAGGCCCTGCGGGGCCCCTGCTCCGCCGCTCATGCCGCTATGCCTGAGCAGGGCATCGATGCTGGGCTCCCGGCCGCGGAAGGCGACGAAGGACTCCAGGGCCGGGCGGCTGCCGCCCACCGCCAGCACCTCGTCCCGGAAGCGCGCTCCGGCCTCGGGGTCGGCGACCCCGCGCTCCTCGAACAGGCTGTAGGCATCCGCGGACAGCACCTCCGCCCACTTGTAGCTGTAGTAGCCCGCCGCGTAGCCGCCGGAGAAGATGTGGGAGAAGCTGTGGGGAAAGCGGTTGAACTCCGGCGGCGTCACCACCGCCACTTCGCGCCGCACCTCCTCCAGCAGTCCCATCAAGCCCTTGCCCGGCCGCGGGTCGAAGTCGCCGTGGATCAGCATATCGAACAGCGCGAATTCGATCTGTCGCAGGGTCTGCATCCCGCTCTGGAAATTCTTCGCCGCCAGCATCTTGTCGAACAGCGCCCGGGGCAGGCGCTCGCCGGTGTCGGCGTGGCGGGTCATGGGCGAGAGCACCTCCCATTCCCAGCAGAAGTTCTCCATGAACTGGCTGGGCAGTTCCACGGCATCCCATTCCACGCCGTTGATGCCCGACACCCCCAGGTCGTCCATCCGCGTCAGCAGGTGATGCAGGCCGTGCCCGAACTCGTGGAACAGGGTGATGACCTCGTCGTGGGTGAACAGCGCGGGCCTGCCGCCCACGGGGCCGGAGAAGTTGCAGGTAAGGTAGGCCACCGGCGCCTGGACCCCGCCGTGGGTGGCGCGGCGGGTGATGGCGTCGTCCATCCAGGCGCCGCCCCGCTTGCTTGGCCTGGCGTACAGGTCGAGGTAGAACTCCCCCACCAGGTTCACCCCCGGCGCGCTGATCCGGAAAAACCGCACGTCGGGGTGCCAAAGCGGCGCCTCGGCCGGCCGGATCGTCACGCCGTACAGGCGCTCGATCAGGCCGAACAGGCCCGGCAGCACCGCGGTCTCCGGCAGGTACTGCTTCACCTCCTGGTCCGAGAAGGCATAGCGGGCGAGCCGCAGCTTTTCGCTGGCGTAGGCGAGGTCCCAGGCATCCAGCCGGGAAAGGCCCAGCTCCCGGGCCGCGAATTCCCGCAGTTCCGCCATGTCGCGCTCGCCGTAGGGCCGGGAGCGCACCGCAAGGTCGCGCAGGAACTCCAGCACCTCGGCGGGCGTGCGCGCCATCTTCGGCACCAGCGAGACCTCCGCGTAGTTGCGGTAGCCCAGCAGCCGCGCTTCCTCGCGCCGCAGCTCCAGGATGCGGGTCATGATCGCGCTGTTGTCCCGGCTCGGGTCACCCAGCTCGGAGGCGCGGGTGACGTAGGCGCGGTACATCTTCTCCCGCAGCGCACGGTTTTCGCCGTATTGCATCACCGGCAGGTAGGAGGGCATGTGCAGGGTGAGCTTCCAGCCCTGGTAGCCGTCCTGCTCCGCCGCCGCGCGGGCCGCTTCCAGCACGTCGTCCGGGACGCCGGCGAGCTCGGCCCGGTTGTCGATATAGAGCCGGAAGTCGTTGGTGGCATCCAGCAGGTTGTCGCTGAACCGGGACTCCAGCGTCGCCAGTTCCTCCTGCACTTCCTTGAATCGGGCGCGCTCGGGCTCGGGCAGCTCGGCGCCGCCGAGACGGAAATCCCGCAGCTCGTTCTCCACGATGCGCCGGCGCGCCGGCGAGAGCTTCGGAAACTCCGCCGATTCCCGCAGCTGGCGGAATTTCGCGAACAGCACCTGGTTCTGGCCCAACTCGGTGTAGTACTCGGTGATCACCGGCAGGTTGCCGTTGTAAGCCTCCCGCAGCTCCGGGCTGTTCATCACCGCGTTCAGGTGGGACACCTGGCCCCAGGCGCGTGCCAGGCGCTCGTTGGCGTCCTCCAGGGGCTGTACGAAGTCTTCCCAGGTCGGGGGCGCGGTGTCCGCCTCGACCCGCGCCACCAGGGCGCGATTCTCCTGCAGCAACTGCTCGACCGCGGGTGTGACATGCTCGGGCCTGATTTCCGCAAAGCGCGGCAGGCCGGAAAAATCCAGCAATGGATTCATGCTTCTATGGTGAATGAGTGAGTGCGTGAAGGAGCGAAGAGCGAGAATCCGGCTACCGCATATTGGGCAGAATTCGCCTGCCGGAGTTCACGCTTCGTAGACTACGTGGCCAGCCACCAGAGTATGGCGCACCCGGCCCCGTAACTCCAGCCCCAGGAACGGGGTGTTCCGGCCCTGGCTCTTGAGGGCCCTGGCGTCGACGGTCCACCAGCCCTGGGGATCGAATATGCACAGGTCGGCGGCGGCCCCGGGCGACAGGTGCCCGGCATCAATGCCCATGATCCGTGCCGGGGCTACCGTTACCCGCGACAGCGCGGCAGCCAGCGGCGTTCCTGTCTCCTCCGCCCACTTCAGCGTCAGCGGAAGCAGCAGTTCCAGCCCGGTGGCGCCCGGCTCCGACTCGCCGAAGGGAAGCTGCTTGGCATCGTCGTCCACCGGGGTGTGGTCCGAGCACAGGGCGTCGATGGAGCCGTCGGCCAGTCCCGCGCGCAGGGCGTCGCGGTCCCGCTGCCCGCGCAGCGGGGGGATGACATGGGCTTGGGGATTGAAGAAGCCGATGTCCATCTCCGAAAGGTGCAGGTGGTTCACGCTCACGTCGCAGGTCACCGCCAGTCCGGACTCCCTTGCCGCGCGCACCAGCGTTACACCCTCGGCAGTGGACAGCCGGCACAGGTGCACGCTGGCCCCCGTGTGCCGGGCCAGGGCGAGTATCGCGGTCACCGCCAGGGTCTCCGCAAGCGCAGGGATCGGGGGAAGGCCGAGTCGCGTCGCCACCTCGCCGTCGTGGGCCACGCCCCCGCGGGACATGAAAGTGTCCTGGGGCCGCAGCCATACGGGGAAGCCGAAGGTGGAGGCGTACTGCAGCGTCCGCATCAGCACCAGGTTGTTGGCCAGGGGCGCGTCGGCGTGGCTGAAGGCGATGCAGCCGGCGTCCCGCAGTTCCCCCATCTCCGTGAGCTGTTCGCCCTTCAGGGCGACGGTGAGCGCGCCCACGGGATAGACATGGGCCTGGTTCAGGGTGCGCGCCCGGTGCTTGAGCATCTCCACCAGGCCCGGCTCGTCCAGCGGCGGATCCGTGTCCGGGGGGCAGGCGAGGCTGGTGACCCCGCCGGCGACCGCCGCCTGCATTTCCGACTCCAGCGTCGCCTTGTACTCGTAGCCCGGCTCCCGCAGCCGCGCCGCCAGGTCGATCAGCCCGGGGCACACCACCAGTCCGGCGGCGTCGATCACCCGGTTTGGTGCGAAGCCCGCGGGCGCGCCGCCCACGCCCACCACCCGACCCGCGGCGATGTACAGGTCGCGTTCCGCGTCCACCCCGTTGCGGGGGTCCACCAGGCGGCCGTTCTTGATGTGGATTTTCATGATTGATTTTCAGGGGCTAGGGGTCAGGGGGCAGAGAAAGTCGTGTCAGTCATCTCAAGTGCTACGCTCCTGCTGATCCCTGATCCCTAGCTTCCAGCAAGCATGCTCATCACCGCCATGCGCACGGCGATGCCGAAGGTGACCTGGGGCAGGATCACCGACTGCGGGCCGTCGGCCACCGCCGAGTCGATCTCCACGCCCCGGTTCATCGGGCCCGGGTGCATCACGATGGCATCGGGGCGCGCCAGAGACAGCTTCTCGGCGTTGAGCCCGTAGTGCTTGAAATACTCCCCGGCGCTGGGCAGCAGCGCTCCCTGCATGCGCTCGTTCTGCAGCCGCAGCATCAGCAGCACGTCCACGTCCTTCAGTCCCTTCGCCATGTCGTGGTAGACATGCACCCCGAGCCGCTCCACCTGGGCGGGGAGCAGCGTCTTGGGGCCGATCACCCGGATCTCAGGCACGCCCAGGATGGACAGGGCGTGGATTTGCGAGCGCGCGACACGGGAATGCAGGACGTCGCCCACGATCGCCACGCGGAGGCTGTTGAACTCCCGCTTGTAGTGGCGGATGGTGTACATGTCGAGCAGCGCCTGGGTGGGATGGGCGTGGCGCCCGTCGCCGGCGTTGACCACGTGAATGCCGGGGCGCAGGTGGCGCGCGATCAGGTGGGGCGCGCCGCTCTGGGCGTGGCGCACGATGAACATGTCGGCGTGCATCGCCGACAGGTTGTCTATCGTGTCCAGCAGGCTCTCGCCCTTGGTCTGGCTCGAGGTGCTGATGTTTAGGTTGACGACGTCCGCCGACAGGCGTTTGGCGGCGATCTCGAAGGTGGTCCGGGTGCGGGTGCTGGGCTCGAAGAACAGGTTGAAGATGGCCTTGCCGCGCAGCAGCGGCACCTTCTTCACCTCGCGCTCGGTGACGCCGACGAAGGACTCCGCGGTGTCCAGGATGTGGACCAGGATGTCCCGCGGCAGCCCCTCGATGGTGAGGAGGTGCTGCAGCCGGCCTTCGCGGTCGAGTTGCGGATTCCCTTGCATTCTCCGTGTCGCTCCCTGGCGCCTTCAGTCCCGGTAGAGCCGGAGGCTGAACCGGCCCTCGTCGTTGCGCAGCAGTTCTATGCCCTCGCCGGGGGCGGTTTCGACTGTCGCGCCCAGGAACTGCGCGGCGATGGGCAGCTCGCGCCCGCCGCGGTCCACCAGCGCCGCGAGCCGGATGCTGGCCGGGCGCCCGTAGTCGAACAGCTCGTTCATGGCGGCGCGTATGGTGCGCCCGGTGTTGAGCACGTCGTCCACCAGGATGATGTCCCGGCCCTCGACCTCGAACGGGATCTCCGAGGGCTTCACGTTGCCATGCAGCCCGCGGCGCTCGTAATCGTCGCGGTAGAAGGACACGTCCAGGGTGCCCAGGGGCACGGCGATGCGCAGGTCGCGGTGCAGGCGCTCGGCGATCCACGCGCCGCCGGTGCGAATGCCCACCAGGGCGGTGTTGGCGGAGACCGCGGGCCGCATGTGGCGCGTCAGTTCCGCCACCAGGGCTTCGGCGTCAGGCAGCTCTCGGGTGCTCATCGAACCAGGCCTGCAGTATCTGTTGCGCCGCCACCGGGTCGAGCGCCCGCCGGCGCCGCGCGCTGTGGGTGCCGGCCTGCGCCAGCGCCATGTCCGCGGCGGCCGACGTGTAGCGCTCGTCCACCAGCACCGTGTGCAGGCGGAAGCGCTCCCGCAGCCGGTTGGCGAAGCGCCGCGCCGCCCGGGTCAGCTCATGCTCGGCGCCGTCGGGGTGCAGCGGCAGTCCCACTACCAGCAGCGCGGGATTCCATTCCGCCACCAGTGCCGCCACGGCAGCGAGGCGCTGCTGATTCGATTCCGCCTCGATGGTGCTCACGGGGTGGGCGATGCCGAGGCCCAGCTCCCCCGTGGCGACGCCGATGCGCTTCTCGCCGAAATCGAAAGCCAGCACCGTGCCGGCGCTGGTGTGATGGGTGACGGGTGAAGGGTGAGGGGTGACAACCGCCGGAGTGCCGCCGCGCTTGGGGTTGCCGCTCACTGCTTACTCCTCGCCGCTTGCCGCCTCATGCGTGCCCGGCGTCCTCGGACAGGCTGGCGAAATCGATCCCCAGCAGGTGCATGGCGGCGGGCAGCCGGTCCTCGGCGGCGAGGTCGAACATCACGTCCGGGCTGGCCCGCACCGTGAGCCAGGAATTCTGGGCGATCTCGTTCTCCAGCTGGCCCGGCGCCCAGCCCGCGTAACCCAGGGTGACCAGCATCTGGCGCGGGCCGTCGCCCCGCGCCGCCGCCACCAGGATGTCCTTGGAAGTGGTGAGGCCCACGTCCTCGTCCACTTCCATGGTGGATTGCCAGGTCCCCAGCGGGCGGTGCAGCACGAAGCCGCGGTCCATCTGTACCGGTCCTCCGAACAGCACCGGAACCTCCCGCAGTCCCGCCTGGTCAACCTCCACGCCCACCTGATCGAACAGGGCGCCCAGGGTCATGTCTATGGGGCGGTTGACCACCAGGCCGAGAGCGCCCTGCTCGTTGTGCTCGCAGACGTAGGTGAGGGATTTCGCGAAAAACGGGTCCTTGAGCGTCGGCATCGCGATCAGGAAGTGATGCGTGAGGTTCATGTTCTGGGACCCCATGGTGAGGGCCATTTTAAACTGCCGTGGCAGGCTTCACAATTTGACTCCAAATGGTGCAGTACGAGAAATCTCTCTGCTGGTTCCGGCGCGACCTGCGCGCCGACGACCATGCGGCCCTCTCCGCGGCGCTGCGCTCGAGTCGCCGGGTCTGGTGCGTCTTCGTCTTCGACACCGATATCCTGGATCCGCTTCCCGACCGCGCCGACCGCCGGGTGGAGTTCATCTGGGAGGCCCTGCGGGAACTCGACCGGGCGCTGCGCGCCCTGGGCGGCGGACTGATGGTGCTCCACGGCCTTGCCCGGGAGGAGATTCCCGCCCTTGCCGCGCGCCTAGGGGCGCAGGCGGTGTTCGCGAGCCGCGACTACGAGCCGGCGGCGGTCGCGCGCGACGAGGCGGTGGCGCGGTCGCTGGCCGGGCAGGGCATCGCCTTCCAGTCCGTCAAGGACCAGGTGGTGTTCGAGTGCGACGAGGTGCTGACGAAGGACGGCCGCCCCTTCAGCGTGTTTACGCCCTACAGCCGGGCGTGGATGGCCGGGCTCGACACCGCCGCCCTGGCGCCGCGGCTGGTGGCACCCCATCGCGCCGCCCTGGCCGACCCCGGCCCGGCGGCGCTGCCCGCCCTGGAAGACATCGGATTCCGGCGCACCGACCTGGGACGCATCGGCGTTCCCACCGGCATGTCCGGTGCGCGCCGGCTGTTCGAGGACTTCAAGGGCCGGATTGGCGCTTACCGTGAGCGGCGGGATTTCCCCGCCTTGAAGGGCCCGTCCTATCTCTCCGCGCACCTGCGTTTCGGCACGATTTCGGTGCGGGAGCTGGCGCGGTTCGCGCGGGACAGCGGCGGCGAGGGCGCCGAAACCTGGCTGAAGGAACTGGTGTGGCGGGAGTTCTACAGCCAGCTCCTTTGGCACCACCCGCGGGTGGCGGAGCACGCCTTCCGTCCCGAGTTCGACGCCATCCCGTTCCCGAACGACGCCGGGAAGTTCGCCGCCTGGTGCGAGGGACGCACCGGCTACCCGCTGGTGGACGCCGCCATGCGCCAGCTGAACCGCAGCGGCTACATGCACAACCGGCTGCGCATGGTGGCGGCCTCCTTCCTGGTGAAAGACCTGCACGTGGACTGGCGTTGGGGGGAGCGCTACTTCGCGCGCCGACTCCTGGACTACGACCTCGCCTCCAACAACGGCGGCTGGCAGTGGGCGGCCTCCACCGGCTGCGATGCCCAGCCCTGGTTCCGGATCTTCAATCCGTTGTCGCAGTCGAAGAAGTTCGATCCCGGCGGGAACTTCATCCGCCGGTATGTGCCTGAGCTTGCCGGCTGCGGCGACGACGAGATCCACGACCCCTGGACCATGAGCCCCGGGGCGCAGCGCAGCGCGGGGGTGGAGCTCGGCGTCACCTACCCGGCGCCCATCGTGGATCACGCCGCGGCGCGCAAGCTCACCCTTGAACTCTACAACAGGGCAAAGCGCTAGCATGCTGCATTGCCGGAGGCGGAAACCATGAACAGACTGGCGGGCCTTTTTTCAGTGCTGCTGCTGTTGGCAGGCTGTTCCACCGGCGACTGGCGCAACGCAAGCCGCGAGCCCGCCGGAATTGCGCCGGACCCCGCCACCACCCGCGACGCCGTGATCCAGGTCTATGCCGCCCCGGCCTGGGGCTGGCGCGGCTGGTTCGGAGTGCACACCTGGATTTCCGCCAAGCGCAGCGGTCAGTCCTACTACACCGTGTATGAGGTCATCGGCTGGCGGCAACGGCACGGCGTGACCGTGGTGCGCATCGAGCGCGACGCCCCCGACCGCTAGGGGTTCGGCGCGCGGCCGCGGGGGCGCGCCGCCCGCCGCGGCGCCGGCGTGGACGAGCTCATCGAGCAGGTGGATCAGGCGGCGCGCCGTTACCCCTGGCCCGACACCTATCGCGTCTTTCCGGGGCCCAACAGCAACACCTTCACCGCCTGGA
>DASTHR010000180.1:0-2295 GCA_035718105.1 Burkholderiales bacterium | reverse complement strand
GTCCAGGGCCCGCAGCCAGGATTCCGAGAGCCGACCGGCCTGGGCCGCCTGCTGGGCCGCCGCCGCGAGCCGGGTCTTCCACAGGGTCGCCAGGTCCTCGCCTCTTGAAGGCACCGCCACCCCGGACATGGGCGAGACCCGCTCCGCACTCCGTTCTAGGCCGCCGCTGGAGGCCATGACCGCCGACTCGGCACCCAGTTCGCTCTCGGGCAGGAACGCCGGGCCGGACTGGTTCGCCGCCGTCCGCTCCTGCAGGGCCCCGGGGAGCGCCTCCCCCAGTCCCAGCCCCGGCAGTCCCGCGCCCCCGTCGCCGTCGAAGACATGCAGGTCCAGCGGGCGCTCCGCGGTGTCCGCGGCTATGAGGGGATAGATCTCCTCGGCAGCCAGTCCGCGCCACGCCGTGTTGAGCAGCGCCCCGGGCGGCGGCTTGAGGCCCTCGTCCGCCAGCAGCAGGTTCACCGCGTGGTCGCAGGCCACGTCCCAGCGGCGCTTCACCCGGTGGGAGCGCCGCGCGAAATGCGCCAGCGCGCAATGCAGCGCCTCGTGGGCCAGCACGAACTGCGTCTGGCGCAGGTCCAGGCCGGAGATGTAGGCCGGGTTGTAGTGGATGGCCCGGGCGTCGGTGGCGGTGGTTTCGCACCAGTTCGAATCGGCGGCGCGCAGCGGCAGGTGCATCACCAGGGCGCCGATGAAAGGCTGCTCCAGGATCAGCCGGACGCGCGCCGCGGCGAGCTTGGCTTCGATCTGCGACCGACTGGGTGTCATGAAAAAAACATCAGGAGGTCAGCCGCAGGAAACCCGGGCGAAAAGCCATCCGGAACACGAGACTCATGAAATCACCCGGAACCTCACGCCACCCCGTGTTGAAAGCCGGCTTGAATCGTCTCCGCCATCCCTGTGGACTCGGTGGCTAATCGCCTTTGCCGTTTCCATCCTTCCCCTTCTCGATGGCCCGGCGGGTCCGCTCCATCTCCTCGTTCAACGCCCGGGCACGATCCATTTTCGCCATGTCGCCGTCGCGCACCGCCTCGGCGATGAGTCGTGTGGTGTCCCCGCGCAGCTCGGCGTAGCGCAGCAGCAGCGCGAAGCGCTCGCGGGAGGGCGAGTTCTCCGAGAGCTTCAGCGCCGCAAGCCGGGCACGGGCAGACTCCCAGCGCCGGGCCACTTCCAGCATGCGCCGCGCCAGTTCCGCGTCGTCGATGCGTCCGGCCTTGCGCGCTTCCGCCGCCGCGCGCCATTCGTCCAGGATGTCCTTCTCATCGCCGGCAAAGCGGGCCACTCCCTCCTGCATGGCGCGCTCCAGGCGCATGTCGTAGGCGGGCGGCGGCATCCACCACGCAAGCCCGCCAGCGAGCAGCACGGTCACCGCCAGCGCCACGGGGAAGCGCTGCGCCAGCATCCGGCCGCGCTGTGGCGCGGTGAGGGGAAGCGCCAGGACCGCGCCCAGGAGGACGCCTGCCGCCAGCCCGCCGACGTGGGCGGCATTGTCGATGCCGGGCACCAGCAGGCCGATGAGCAGCGCGTAGCCCATGAAGGTGAGCACGCTGGCCCGCAACCCCAGCACCACCTGCCGCGGCACCGAATGTTTCTGGGTCAGGAGAAAGGCCCCCAGCGCCCCCAGCACGCCGAACACCGCGCCGGAGGCGCCGATGCTCACCGCGCCCTGCGGGTTCCACAGGGCGCTGGCGAGACTTCCGGTCACGCCGGCCGCCAGGTAGATGAGCAGGAAGGGCAGGCTGCCGTACAGGCGCTCGACCAGGCGGCCCGCGTCCCACAGCGCCCACATGTTGAGCGCAAGGTGCAGCACGCCGGCATGAAGAAAGGCCGCCGCCGGCAGCCGCCACCACTCGCCGCTGGCGGTCAGCGGCGCGAAGTTGGCGCCCCAGGCGATGAGGGTCTGCGGGTCGGGGCTCAGGGGATTCGCCCCGGTGACCACCATGGCGACCCAGACCGCAACGTTGGCGAACACCAGCGCGGGCGTCACCCGGACGCGCGGACTCAAGGCGTGCAGGGTAAGCCAGAACCACTGCACCGCGGGGTCGGGCGGGGCCGGCGCGCCGCCGCGCCCGTTCCAGCTCATCAGGCGGGCTTCAGGCGCCCTGGCGCTCGCACAGCACCAGGTCGCCCAGGGCGTTGGCCCATTCGCCGAACTCGGGCAGCCCGTAGAGGGGCACGCCCACGGAGCGCTGCAGGTCGGCCACCAGCATCACGCCCATCTCCCGCTGCGGAAAGCGTCGGGCATAGCGCAGGATGTTGGCGAGAACGTCCTTCGCGTCGGAGCGGGACTGGGCCTGG
>DASTHR010000179.1:0-3154 GCA_035718105.1 Burkholderiales bacterium | reverse complement strand
AGAACTTCGCGATCTCGTTGGCGGAGCCCGGCTCCTGGGCGCCGAACTGGTTGCAGGGGAAACCGATCACCACCAGGCCGCGGTCGCGGTAGTCGCGCCAGAGCGTCTCCAGCCCCGCGTACTGGGGGGTGAAGCCGCACTCGCTGGCGGTGTTGACGAGGAGCAGCACCTTGCCCGCGTAATCGCCGAGCTTGATGCGGGCGCGCTTGTCGAGCGCGGAAAGCTTGAATTCGTGGATGGGAGCGGTCATGGCACCATCCTAGCCGAGGAATGGGGACCGCGCACTAAAGTGCCATGCGGGTGAGCCAGAGCACGAGCTCGGCGCCGCCCCACCACAGCAGCAGCACGCTGCACAGCGCGACCACGGTGGCCACGTAGCCGGCGATCAGCAGCCAGCCGTCGCGCATGCGCAGTCCCCAGGCCACCAGCAGGATGGCCGCGGCCGGCAGCACATTGTCGAAAGAGATGACCGGCACCGGCGCCACCATGGACAGCCCGGCGAGGCCCAGGACGCCGCCGTTGAGCAGCCGGAAACTCGGATGGGTGAGCGCGATCCAGCGCGGCCGGCTGAGGGGCGCGAGTTTCCCGACCACCCGCGTCACCAGGCGGGCGAGCAGGGCGCTTGCGCGCGGCGGAAGGCGCCGCCCCGCCAGCCAGGCGGGCAGCGGCAGCGGGCGCGCCAGGGCGATGCCCAGCGCCACCACCATGCACAGGGCCCCGACCATGCTGGCCATGCCGGGAATGGTCACCGGCAGCAGCAGCGGCAGCGAGAACAGGCCGAGCCAGGTGAGCTGCTGGCGCGGATGGCCGCCGAAAGCTTCCTGCAGGCTGAGGGTCGCGGCGGCCCCGGACGCCCGGGCAATCTTCTCCCAGCCGGATGGCAACCGGGTAGGCATCGGAACCGGGGGTGCTCAGGCCTTGGCGGTGCCGGAGCGGAGCACGCCGACCAGGAAGTGGCCGCCGCCCGCCAGCAGCAGCAGCACCAGCGCCCCCGCCGCCCAGACGGCCCAGATCACGGGCACCAGCCAGCCGGCGGCGGCGGAGAAATAGGGGAAGCCGGACGCGATCAGGTCGATGGACGACATCAGCATGGCCTGCAGCGCCTCGACCCAAGCCGGGTCGATCCAGACCGGCAGCCATTCCGGCACCGGCATCTGCTGCGCCAGGCTCTTCAGTTCCGTCATCTCGGAGGTCACCGACGCCTGGGCGATCCACTCGGTGATCTCAACCGAGAGGAAAGCGAACCCGGTCCACACCGCCAGCAGAACCGCGCATACCGACCAGATTACAATCTTCATGTTTTCCCGTTCACGGCGTGGTCACGGCTGGTTAGTACCGCTGCGCCGCAATAAGTTCCGGATCGGCGCCTCCCGGCAACCCCCTGAAAGCAAGGCATTTCATGAACTTGAGACTCGGCATTGACCTGGGCGGCACCAAGATCGAGGTGCTGGCGCTGGAGGACGGCCGGGAGCGCCTGCGGCGGCGGATCGCCACCCCGGCCGGAGACTATGACGCCACCCTGGACGCGGTGGCGGCGCTGGTGGCGCAGGCCGAGTCCGAAATCGGGGCGCGCGGCACCGTGGGCGTCGCGACGCCGGGGGCGCTGTCGCCGGCCTCCGGATTGCTGCGCAACTCCAACTCCACCTGCCTCAACGGCAGGCCCCTGAAGCAGGACCTGGAGCGGCGGCTGGGGCGCGAGATCCGCGTCGCCAACGACGCCAACTGCTTCGCCCTCTCGGAAGCGGTGGACGGCGCCGCCGCCGGGGAGGCGGTGGTGTTCGGCGTGATCCTCGGCACCGGGGTGGGCGGGGGCGTGGTGGTGAACCGCCACCCCCTCACGGGGGTGAATGCCGTGGCCGGGGAGTGGGGCCACAATCCCCTGCCCTGGCCGGAGGACGCGGAGCGCCCGGGGCCGCCCTGCTACTGCGGCAAGACCGGCTGCATCGAGACCTTCCTCTCCGGGCCCGGCTTCGCCCGCGACCATGGGCTGCACACCGGGCACCGCATCGCCCCCCAGGACATCGTCGCGGGAGCGGCGGCTGGCGACGCCGGCTGCGAGGCCAGCCTCGTGCGCTACGAGACGCGGCTCGCCCGCGCGCTGGCGACGGTGATCAACCTGCTGGACCCGGATGCCATCGTGCTGGGCGGCGGCCTGTCCAACATCGCGCGGCTCTACGACCGGGTTCCCGGCCTCTGGTCGCGCTGGGTGTTCTCCGACGTGGTGCGCACCCGGCTGCTCCCCCACCGCCACGGCGACTCCAGCGGCGTGCGCGGCGCCGCCTGGCTGTGGGAGTGACTGCTTACTGCGTGGTGTTCCCCGGCACCACCCACTCCGCACCGAAGGCCGCCCCGAGGGCGGCGGTCAGCGCCTGGATCTCGCGGTTACCGAGACGGGTAACGAGGGGCACGCCGGTAGCCAGCACGGAATCCGTGAGGTCGATGCGCAGCACCGGGCAGCGCTCGCCCCGGGTCTCGCCGGGGGTGACATCGGCGCGCAGGGTGCCGACGGGCTCGCCGATGATGCGCTCGATGAGTTCCTTCAGCGGCGCGGGGCTGCCGTCCACCTCATCCAGAAGGGTTTCCACCAGGCCGGTGCGGAAGCTGAGGAAGCGCGCCGCGGGAACGGGGTCGCCCCAGGTTTCGCGCCGGCGGGTGTCGGCGCAATAGTCGGCCAGATCGGCCGGCGTGGCCGGCGGGCCGATGTAGAGGGCGAGTTCGGGGGTGTGGACGGCGGGTACGGTCTGAATCGCGGACATCTTGGCTCTCCTTCTCCCCTGGGTTCCGGCGTGGCCGGCTCCCGGGGAGGGAAGAGCGGGCGACGCTTTAGCGGCATTTATGAGTCGCCCCGCAAGTTGTCCATTAACTCGGCGACCGGCCCCGCGCAGACCGCGGGACCCAACAAAAAAACCGTTCAGCTCGGCGGCTGGAACGGGTCTTGTGGGATCCGCTTTAGCCGCATTTATAAGGCGCCCGCAAGCTGAAAATCAAATCGGCGCAGAAATCAGCATAGCGGGGATGATTCGGCTTGGCAAGCCCCACGCTTTCCATCGGGCATAATAGCGCCACTCCAAACCCTCCCGCGGCATTCCATGACCATTGAATCCGAGGTTCTCATCGTCGGCGCCGGCGTGTCGGGGCTGACCGCCGCCTGGAA
>DASTHR010000178.1:0-14590 GCA_035718105.1 Burkholderiales bacterium | reverse complement strand
GGTGATGAACTGGAACTTGTAGCCCATGGCCCCAAGTTCCTTCTGGAACTTGGCGATGGTGGCATCGTCCAGGTTCTTCTTCCAGTTGAAGGAGGGCGAGCAGTTGTAGGCCAGCATCTTGCCCGGGAACTGTTTCTGGATCGCCTCGGCGAAGGCCCTGGCGAAGGCGAGGTCGGGCTTGCCGGTCTCGCACCACACCAGATCGGCGTAGGGGGCGTAGGCGAGGCCCCGGGAAACCGCCTGCTGCAGGCCCGGCTTGGTGCGGAAGAAGCCTTCCACCGTGCGCTCCCCGGTGAGGTAGGGCTTGTCGTTGTCGTCCACGTCGGAGGTCACCAGGTCGGCGGCCTCGGCGTCGGTGCGGGCCACCAGCACGGTGGGCACGCCCATGACGTCCGCGGCGAGCCGTGCCGCCACCAGCTTGGCCACCGCCTCGCGGGAGGGCACCAGCACCTTGCCGCCCATGTGGCCGCACTTCTTCACCGAGGCCAGCTGGTCCTCGAAATGCACGCCTGCGGCGCCCGCCTCGATCATGCCCTTCATCAGCTCGAAGGCGTTGAGCACGCCGCCGAAGCCGGCCTCGGCGTCGGCGACGATGGGGGCGAAGTAATCAATGTACTTCGGGTCGCCGGGCTCGATGCCTTCCATCTGCTGGATCTGGTCGCAGCGCTGGAAGGTGTTGTTGATGCGCTTCACCACCGCCGGCACGGAGTCGGCGGGGTACAGCGACTGGTCGGGATACATCTGGCCCGCCAGGTTGGCGTCGCCCGCCACCTGCCAGCCGGAGAGGTAAATGGCCTGCAGGCCGGCCTTCACCTGCTGCATGGCCTGGTTCCCGGTCAGCGCGCCCAGGGCGTTGACGAAGGGCTCGGTGTTGATGGACTTCCACAGGCGCTCGGCGCCGCGCCGGGCCAGGGTGTGCTCGATGGCCACCGAGCCGCGCAGACGGTACACGTCCTCTGCGCCGTAGCCGCGCTTGATTCCCTTCCAGCGGGGGTTCTCGGCCCAGTCTTTCTTCAGCTTTGCAAGTTCCAGATCACGGGACATCGAAAAGTTCTCCTGTCAGATGAACGAGTGCCTCAACGGGAGTGTGAGCCAGCGAACAGCTCGCATTGGCATCCCCTTTCCGGGCCGGGCGCCGCGCGGGTGGGCGGCGGCTCAGGTCCGGTTCAGACGGCGCCGCCGGACGATGGTCCTGCCGCTACCGGTTCACGGGGGTGGCCAGAGGTGATCTGGCATACCTGGGAGGAGCGCACGCTGTTCACAGCACTCCTGCCTGCGCGTCGAGTTCGGGATTGCGAAACATCAACGCTCGTGATGACCGCGGCAATATAGCAACCCGGATAATGCATTGCAACATAATTTTTTCTGATTTTTTTATTATTTGTAATCAGTGTATTAAAAATCAACGCGGACCAGAATTCCGCAATATGAAATTCTGTTTTGCCCCGAGTCCGACTCTGCGGGGGGCTAGGTCAGCGGCGTCGCGGCGACTATGATGCCGTCCGCATCCGCGTACAGGTAATGCCCGGGGCGGAAGGTCACGCCGCCGAAAGTGACGGGAACATCGGTCTCCCCGACGCCCTTCTTGACGCTTTTCAGGGGATGTGTGGCGAGGGCGCGCACGCCGATGTCCACCCGGTCAACGGCATCCGAATCGCGAATGCAGCCGTATACCACGACGCCTTCCCAGCGGTTCTTCTCCGCGAGCGCGGCGATCTGGTCGCCCAGCAACGCGCAGCGCAGGGATCCGCCGCCGTCCACCACCAGCACCCTGCCGCCCCCGGGTTTTCCCAGCGCCTCGCGCACCAACGAGTTGTCCTCGAAGCACTTGACGGTGCTGATGCGGCCGGAGAAGGCCGCCTTGCCGCCGAAACTCTGGAACATGGGCTCGACGACGCTCACGGCTCCCTCGTGGGCGTCGCACAGGTCGGTGGTCTGAAAACTCATGGTTTGATCCTCGAATGAGGTCTGCGGAAGCAGAACGGGGACCTTGCGGTCCCCGCCGTCGTTGCCTGGCCCTGCGGCTCAGTAGCCCTGGATCTTGGCGATCATGGCGTCGCCGAAGCCGGAGCAGGATACTTCCTTCGCGCCCTCCATCAGCCGAGCGAAGTCGTAGGTCACCACCTTGTCGGAGATGGCGTCTTCCGTGGAGCGGATGATGAGGTCCGCCGCCTCGCGCCATCCCATGTGCCGCAGCATCATCTCGGCGGAGAGAATCAGGGAGCCGGGATTCACCTTGTCCTTGCCGGCGTACTTGGGCGCGGTGCCGTGGGTGGCCTCGAACACCGCCACGGTGTCGGAAATGTTGGCCCCCGGCGCGATGCCGATGCCGCCGACCTGGGCCGCCAGCGCGTCGGAGATGTAGTCGCCGTTCAGGTTGAGGGTGGCGATCACGTCATACTCGTCGGGGCGCAGCAGGATCTGCTGCAGGAAGGCGTCGGCGATGGCGTCCTTGATCACGATGTCGCGGCCGGTCTTCGGGTTCTTCAGCTTGCACCAGGGGCCGCCGTCCCAGAGCTGGGCGCCGAACTCCTTCTGCGCCAGGGCATAGCCCCAGTCGCGGAACGCGCCCTCGGTGAACTTCATGATGTTGCCCTTGTGCACCAGGGTGACGGACTTTCGGTCGTTGTCGATGGCGTAGCGGATGGCGGCCCGCACCAGGCGCTCTGTGCCTTCCCGGGACACCGGCTTGATGCCGATGCCGGAGGTGCCCGGGAAGCGGATCTTCTTCACCCCCATTTCAGACTGCAGGAAGCTGATCAGCTTCTTCGCGCCGTCGCTCTCCGCCGCCCACTCGATGCCGGCGTAGATGTCCTCGGTGTTCTCGCGGAAGATCACCATGTCGGTGCGGGTGGGGTCCTTGAGCGGGCTGGGCACGCCCTTGAAATAGCGCACCGGCCGCACGCACTGGTAGAGGTCGAGTTCCTGGCGCAGCGCCACATTGAGCGAGCGGATGCCGCCCCCCACCGGGGTGGTCATGGGGCCCTTGATGGAAACCACGAATTCCCTGAGCGCCGCCAGCGTCTCCTCCGGCAGCCACACGTCGCCGCCGTAGGTGCGGGTGGATTTCTCGCCGGCATAGACCTCCATCCAGTGAATTCGGCGCCTGCCGCCATAGGCCTTGGCCACGGCGGCATCCACCACCTTCTTCATCACCGGCGTGATGTCGACGCCGATGCCGTCCCCCTCGATGTAGGGAATGATGGGGTTGTCCGGAACCGGCTGGCCCGGAACGATCCTGCTGCCTGCCTGAGGAACGGTGATCTTCTGGTAAGCGCCCATGTATATCCCCTCGTGGTGGTGGCGTCTGTTGGGTGGGTTGGCCGGCCTGCGCCAGCGGATGCCGCACTTCCCGGCCGCGTCAGCGGGCCGCCGCGCGTGGCGCGCGCGATAAAAATAAATTATGAGGCAATGCGATTTTTCTTGCCAACCCGCCGCAGGGCCGGGGATTCGCGGCGCGTGGCGCGCCCCCGTCAATCCCGCTATTCTTCGGATTCCGCCGGCCGCGAGACGCCGCAGGACTCCTAAACTTCGCCCGATCATGGACTTGCCAAATACCGAGAATTCCGTCGCCGAGGCCATCGCCCAGGCGCTGATGGACGGCTTCAACAAGCACTATCGACTGTTCCGGGAGACCAGCCATCAGGCCAAGGAGCGATTCGAGGAGGGGGACTGGGCCGGACAGCAGAAGGCGGTTCGGGAGCGGATCCGGTTCTACGATGACCGGGTAACGGAGTGCGTGCAGCGCCTGCACGACGAGTTCCGCGCGGATCTGCTGGACCACAAGACCTGGCAGCAGGCGAAGCTGCTCTACATCGGTCTGCTCACCAACCACAAGCAGCCGGAACTGGCGGAGACCTTCTTCAATTCGGTGTCCTGCAAGATCCTGCACCGGACCTACTTCCACAACGACTTCATTTTCGTGCGGCCGGCGATCTCCACCGAGTACCTGGAGTCCGATCCGCCCGCCTATCGCAGCTACTACCCGAGCCAGTCCAGCCTGCGCCGGACCATCCGCCGCATCTTCGAGGATTTCGGCTGGGAGACGCCGTTCGCGGACCTGGATCGCGACGTGGGCCATGTCATAGATGCGGTGACTCGGCATTTCGGGGTCTGGCCGGAGCCCGAGGCCAACTTCCAGGTCCAGGTGCTCACCTCGGCGTTCTATCGCAACAAGGGCGCCTACGTGATCGGCAAGGTGGTGAACGGATTCCAGGAGTATCCGTTTGCGGTGCCGGTGCTGCACGACGCGGACGGCCGGCTGTACCTCGACACCATCCTCCTGGACCCGGCGCTGATAAGCATCCTGTTCAGCCTGAGCCGCGCCTATTTCATGGTGGACACGGAAGTCCCTTCCGCCTACGTGAGTTTCCTGCGCAGCATCATGCCCAACAAGCCCCAGTCCGAGCTCTATACCATGATCGGCCTCGCGAAGCAGGGCAAGACCCTGTTCTACCGCGATCTCATCCATCACCTGCGGCACTCTCAGGACGAGTTCATCATCGCCCCCGGCATCCCGGGGCTGGTGATGCTGGTGTTCACGCTGCCCTCCTTCCCCTACGTGTTCAAGGTGATCCGCGACCAGTTCGCGCCGCCCAAGGAGGTGGACCACGAGACGGTGAAGCGCAAGTACCAGCTGGTGAAGAACCACGACCGGGTGGGGCGCATGGCGGACACCCTGGAGTTCTCGGACGTGGCGCTGCCCAAGGCGCGCTGCAGCGCCGCGCTGCTGGCCGAGCTGCGGCGTCTGTGCCCCTCCCTGCTGGAGGAGGAGGACGCCTCGCTGGTCATACGCCATTGCTACATCGAGCGGCGCATGCGGCCCCTCAACCTGTACCTGGACCGGGCCGACGCCGCGGCGCGGGACGAGGCGGTGCGGGAATACGGCAACGCCATCCGCGAGCTGGCCTACGCCAACATCTTTCCCGGCGACATGCTGTGGAAGAACTTCGGCGTCACCCGCTACGGCCGGGTGGTGTTCTATGACTACGACGAGATCGAGTACCTCACCGACTGCAACTTCCGGCGCATTCCCCCCGCCCCCAACCCTGAGATGGAGATGTCCGGCGAGGTCTGGTACTCGGTGGCGCGCAACGACGTGTTCCCCGAGGAGTTCGAGACCTTCCTGCTCAGCAACCCCGAGATCCGGGCGGCGTTCATGAAGCATCACCGGGACCTGCTGAGCGCCGGGTTCTGGCAGGCGGCGCAGTCCAAGATCAGCGCCGGCGTGTTCGAGGATTTCTTTCCCTACCCCGAGGGGCTGCGCTTCTGCAACCTGCAGCCCCCGGCGAACGCGGGATTGGCCACGGCCGCGGCGGTGGAGGCCCTTGCAGCGGAGTGAGCGGAACCGGGCCGCACCGTGCGCAGGAGGATGCTCCTGCGCCGCCCCCGGCCCTTGAAAAAATCCCATACATCGTCAAATATTGCGAGTAGAATTTCTGAGGCGTCTCGGCGTTCATCATGGCCAATCGGCAGCGTGATTCGGCGGTTATCGAGGAGCAGAAAACCCGCCTCAAGCCGCCCCCAATGTTCCGGGTGATGTTGCTCAACGACGATTTCACGCCCATGGACTTCGTGGTGGTGGTGCTGCAGAAGTTTTTTGCCATGAGCCGTGAACGAGCGACGCAGATAATGCTCAAAGTCCACAGGGAGGGCATGGGGGTGTGCGGCGTATATCCGAGGGATGTCGCCGCCAGCAAGGTGGAGCAGGTGGAGTCGTTCGCGCGGCAGCACCAGCACCCGCTCAAGTGCGTGATGGAGGAATGCTAGGATGATTGCCCAGGAACTCGAGGTCAGCCTCCACATGGCGTTCGTGGAGGCGCGCCAGAAGCGCCACGAGTTCATCACCGTGGAGCACCTGCTGCTCGCGCTGCTCGACAACCCGTCGGCGGCCGAGGTGCTGCGCGCCTGCGCCGTGAACATCGACGAGTTGCGCAAACAGCTCACTGAGTTCATCAACGAGCACACTCCAACCGTCGCCGGCAGCGGCGAGGTGGATACCCAGCCCACCCTGGGCTTCCAGCGCGTGATCCAGCGCGCCATCCTTCATGTCCAGTCCTCCGGCAAGAAGGAAGTGACCGGCGCCAACGTGCTGGTGGCCATTTTCGGCGAGAAGGACTCCCACGCCGTCTATTTCCTGCATCAGCGGGGCGTGACCCGTCTCGACGTGGTGAACTATATCTCCCACGGCATCACCAAGGTGCCGCAGAGCGGCCAGCCGGCCGCTCAGCCCAAGCAGGAGAGCGAGGCCGAGGGCGAGGCGGAGCAGGCGCAGAACGGCGCCCTCGAGTCCTACACCATCAACCTCAATGCCCTGGCCATTTCCGGAAAGATCGATCCCCTGATCGGCCGGGAGAAGGAACTGGAGCGCGTGATCCAGACCCTGTGCCGCCGCCGCAAGAACAACCCGCTGCTGGTGGGCGAGGCGGGGGTGGGCAAGACCGCCATCGCCGAGGGCCTGGCGCGGCGGGTGGTCGAAGGCGAGGTTCCGGAGGTGTTGCGCAACTGCCAGGTGTACTCCCTGGACATGGGCGCGCTGCTGGCCGGTACCAAGTACCGGGGCGATTTCGAGCAGCGGCTAAAGGCCGTTCTCAAGCAGCTGGTGGACAACCCCAACACCATTCTTTTCATCGACGAGATCCACACCCTGATCGGGGCCGGCGCCGCCTCCGGGGGCACGCTGGACGCGTCCAACCTGCTGAAGCCGGTGCTCAACAGCGGCGCCATGAAGTGCATCGGCGCCACGACCTACAACGAGTATCGCGGCATCTTCGAGAAGGACCACGCCCTGTCGAGGCGCTTCCAGAAAATCGACGTGGTGGAGCCCTCGGTGGGCGAGACGGTGGCCATTCTGCAGGGGCTGAAGTCGCGATTCGAGGCGCACCATGGCGTGAAGTACACCGCCGCCGCGCTCGAAACCGCCGCCGAATTGTCGGCCCGCTACATCAACGACCGCCACCTGCCGGACAAGGCCATCGACGTCATCGACGAGGCGGGCGCGGCGCAGAAGATTCTGCCCAAGTCGCGGCAGAAAAAGGTCATCGGCAAGCACGAGGTGGAGGACATCATCGCCAAGATCGCGCGCATTCCGCCGAAGAACGTGTCCAGCGACGACCGCGACGCGCTCAAGACCCTGGAGCGGGACCTGCGCAGCGTGGTGTTCGGACAGGACAAGGCCATCGAGGCGCTGGCCGCCTCCATCAAGATGGCGCGCTCCGGCCTGGGCAATCCGCAGAAGCCCATTGGCTGTTTCCTGTTCAGCGGTCCCACCGGGGTCGGAAAGACCGAGGTGGCGCGCCAGCTGGCCTATGCCCTGGGCGTGGAGCTGCACCGCTTCGACATGTCCGAGTACATGGAGCGCCACGCGGTGTCGCGGCTGATCGGCGCGCCCCCGGGCTACGTCGGGTTCGAGCAGGGCGGCCTGCTCACCGAGGCCATCATCAAGCAGCCGTACGCGGTGCTGCTGATGGACGAGATCGAGAAGGCGCACCCGGACGTCTACAACATCCTGCTGCAGGTGATGGACCACGGCACACTCACCGACAACAACGGGCGCAAGGCCGACTTCCGCAACGTGATCGTCATAATGACCACCAACGCGGGGGCCGAATCGCTCAACAGGCCGGTGCTGGGCTTCACGGCGAAGAAGGAAGCGGGGGACGAGATGGCGGACATCAAGCGCCTGTTCACCCCCGAGTTCCGCAACCGGCTGGACGCCATCATTTCCTTCAAGTCGCTGGACGCCGAGGTGATCCTGCGGGTGGTGGACAAGTTCCTGATCCAGCTCGAGGAGCAACTGCACGAGAAGAAGGTGGAAGCGACCTTCACCCCGGCGCTCAAGGAGTTCCTGGCGCGCAAGGGATTCGATCCGCTCATGGGCGCGCGTCCCATGGCGCGGTTGATCCAGGACACCATCCGCCGCGCGCTCGCCGACGAACTGCTGTTCGGCAGACTGGCCCAGGGCGGCAAGGTGACGGTGGACCTCGGGGAAAGCGAAAAGGTGCGACTCGAGTTCGCCACGGAGTCGGCGCAGGTCGAGTAGCCGGGCGCCCTTGATCGAGGGCGCTTATGACCCAATCAGGAAGATGCATTGGGGGCGTACGTGGCCCCCGGTTAAACTTGCGCCGGTCGCCGGGGGGCCGGCGCGCGCAGGTTGAGAAGGCTTGAAGGCGATGCAGGGAAATCTGGCGGGCGGCAACTGGAAAAGCGTGGCGGCGGGCGCTGCCCTCGGGCTGGCCTCGGCGCTGTCCTTCGGGCAGGCGGCCACGGGGGATCCCGAGAAGGCAAAGGTCCTCGCCGCCACCAACTGCGTGGCCTGCCACGGCCCCGACGGCAACAGCACCGAGCCGCGCTATCCCAAGCTGGCCGGGCTGCAGCGCGAGTACATCTACAAGCAGCTGAACGACTTCAAGGCCGGCAAGCGCCCCAGCGAGGTCATGGCGCCCATCGTGGCCGTCCTCAACGCCGAGGATTTCGCGAACCTCGCCGCCTTCTACAGCGAGCAGAAGCCCGCGCCCGGCGTGGTGAAGGATCCGAAGCTCGCGGAGCAGGGCAGGAAGATCTACCAGGAGGGCAAGCCCGAGGTGGGCCTGCCCGCCTGCTCCGGCTGCCATTACGACAAGGGCGAGGGAACCAGCCGCTTTCCCCGCGTCGCGGGCCAACACGCCGAGTACACCTACCAGCAGTTGAAGGCCTTCAAGGACGCCAAGCGGGAGAACGACCGCGGACTGGCCATGCAGTCGGTGGCGATCAACATGACGGACGCCGACATGCGGGCGGTGGCGGAGTATCTGGCGGGGCTATAATGGCCTCCGCCCGACCGTGGACTTCTGAGGCGACGCGCATGATGAGACTCCCGCTGCTTTCCCTGCTCCTGGCCGTGTCCGCCGTGCCGGCTTTCGCGGAAGTGCCCAAGCAGCCGAGGGCGCCCGGCATCGAGTCCAGCGGCTACGTCTGGAACGAGCAGACCGGCGAGAAGCTGGAGATCCTCAAGCTCAAGGGCGACGCCGAGCGCGGGCGGGTGGCTTACGAGGTCTGCCAGGGCTGCCACAAGCCCAGCGGCGCCGGACTTCCCGACGGCACCTATCCCCAGCTCGCGGGCCAGCACGCCACGGTGCTGATCAAGCAGATGACCGACATCCGCGACGGTTCGCGGGACAACCCCAAGATGTTCCCCTTCGCAGGAAAGCATATCGTCAGCATCCAGGAAATCGCCGATGTCGCGACTTATCTGGAGGGGCTGGAGGTACCGAAGGACAACGGCAAGGGCGCGGGCACCGATCTGGACAGGGGCAAGGCGATCTTCCGCAAGGAATGCGCCACCTGCCATGGCGACAAGGGGCAGGGCAACGGGCAGAAGTTCTACCCCATGGTGGCTGCCCAGCACTACCTCTACATGCTGCGGCAGATGGAGCAGATCAAGGACGGCAAACGCCGCAACGCCCATCCCAAGATGGTGAAGGTCATCAGGTCCCACTCCGAAGCCGAACTCCAGGCGCTCGCCGATTACATGTCACGCCTTCCGGCGCCGCAGCGCGCCAAGCCCGCAAGCAAAGCGGCGAAGTAGCCGCTCCCGCGCTGTCGCGGCGCAGCACGCCGCGCGCATCCCGGCGAGGGTAATCCCGAGCATTTTCTTCAGTCAGCGGGTTTATCCGCGCATCACGATTTTTTTGCCTCCGGCCATTGCCAGCGTGATTAAAGTCGTAAAGAATTGCCGAATTCCCGAAGGGAAGTGGGGTCTTCCGCTGAGGAGGACTCCGGATCAAACCAAAATCAACGGAGGATGGAAATGAGACAGAAGCTGCGAATGGGGACTGTCCTGGCGCTTGGAGGACTCGCGCTGGCCGGGACAGCCTCGGCGGAGGACCTCAAGGCCCGCTCCTGGGCCG
Source organism: Burkholderiales bacterium (assembly GCA_035718105.1). Taxonomy (GTDB): domain Bacteria; phylum Pseudomonadota; class Gammaproteobacteria; order Burkholderiales; family UBA6910; genus UBA6910. The sequence goes on along the minus strand of DASTHR010000178.1, from coordinate 4,703 downwards.
CAAGCTGCGCCGCCTGCCACGGCACCAACGGCAGGAGCGCCGCGGAGGAGATCAAGCCCCTCGCCGGCAAGCCCAAGGCCGATATCGTCAAGGCGCTCAAGGACGCCAAGGCCGGCGAGCCCAAGACGCTCACGGTGATGCACCAGCATGCCAAGGGCTACACCGACGACGAGATCGAGCGCATCGCCGAGTTCTTCTCGAAGCAGCCGAAATAATTCCGGGGGAGAAAACACAATGTCATTCAACCGACGCGAATTCATGAAGCTTGCCGCGGCCTCCGGGGCGCTGGCGGGCGTCTCCACCATGCTTGGCTGCGCCACGCCCGGCGCGAGCGCCGGCGCAAAGGGCCGGGTGGTGGTGGTGGGCGGCGGCTTCGGCGGCGCCACGGCTGCCAAATACATCCGCATGTGGGAGCCCGGCATTGAGGTGGTGCTGGTGGAGCCCAACGAGAAGTTCATCTCCTGCCCGTTCAGCAACCGCGTGCTCGCGGGCACCATGAAGCTCGAGGAGCTGACGGTGGGCTACGAGAAGCTGCCCGCCAACCGGGGCGTGAAGGTGGTGCGCGACACCGTGACAGCGGTGGACGCCGACAAGCGCCAGGTGCGGCTCGCCAAGGGCGAGGCCATCGGCTACGACCGGCTGATCCTCGCTCCCGGCATCGATTTCATGTACGAGGGCATCGGCGGCATGGGGAGCGCCGAGGCGCAGGACAAGGTGCTGCACGCCTGGAAGGCGGGGCCCCAGACCGTGGCGCTGCGCAAGCAGCTCGAGTCCATGAAGGACGGCGGAGTCTATGCCCTGTGCATTCCGAAGTCGCCCTATCGCTGCCCGCCGGGGCCCTACGAGCGTGCGTCCCAGGTGGCTTACTACCTGAAGAAGGCAAAGCCCAAGTCCAAGGTGATCATCCTGGATGCCAACGAAGACATCCAGTCCAAGAAGGGCCTGTTCACCAAGGCCTGGAACGAGCTCTACCCCGGCATGGTGGAGTACCGCGCCAACAGCGAGCTGCTGGAAGTGGATTACAAGGCCGGCACCGCGAAGCTGCTGGGCGGCGACGTGAAGGCCGACGTGCTCAACGTCATTCCCCCGCAGCGCGCCGGCGGCATCGCCCGCAGCGCGGGCCTCAAGCTGGTCAACGAGCGCTGGGTGGACATCGACTTCCTCACCTACGAGTCCAAGTCCCATCCCCGCATCCACGTCATCGGCGACTCCATCCAGCCCTCGCCGGGCATGCCCAAGTCCGGCCACATGGCCAACCAGCACGGCAAGATCGCGGCCGACGCCGTGATCGCCCTGATGACCGGCCGGCCGGTGAACGACGAGCCCATCATCGCCAACACCTGCTACAGCTGGATCAACGACAGCGAGGTGGTGCACGTGGCGGGTGTGTACAAGTACAACAAGGAGAAGAAGACCATGGAAACGGTGCAAGGCGCCGGCGGGCTGTCGCCCACCTGGAACAAGAAAGAAGGGGTGTTCGCCCTGGCCTGGGCCGAGAACGTCTGGGCCGACATGCTCACCTGAGGGGATCTTCAGCCACCCAATAGATGCCCCGCCCCGCGCGGGGCATTTTCGTTTCAGCGCGAACGTCGCCGCGGCGGATCCGGGCGCACGATCAGGAACGTCGCCAGCACCGCGAATGCAAACAGGACGTAAAGCGCGGTGAACATCCAGGGCGGGAAATCCCAGTAGAGCAGCCGGCGCACCCAGGAGGCAATGAAGCCCCCCGCTTGCGCAGCGCCGCCCCGCAGCCGGTCCTCCCACTCGGTGAGCGGGCACACCAGCCCCAGCAGCGCCTCCCCGGCCACGAACAGGATCGCGCCGAGGTGCGCCGCGCGGAACCAGAAGTTCCGCACCCAGCGCCAGCCCAGGGCGGCGCCCGCCCAGATCAGCGGCAGCCCCGCCGTCACGAACAGCACGAAGCCGAAATGCAGCAGCAGGATGGCGTCGGCGAGCAGGTCGAGCGGGAGATTCATGCGCGAAACCGGCGCGCCGGCCTTTTCACCACCAATTCACCAGGGCACCAAGAATCAGAAACCTGCGGCGTGGCGATGGCACGGGGAGCAAGGTGCGCACGGTGTCCGGCGCCATTGCATTTGCGAGTATCTCTCGCGCTGTGGCAATCAGTCGGTGGCGACCGGGTGCGCAGGATTGGCACACCACTCACTCCAGGAGCCCGGATAGAGCTGCGAGCCGGCAAGGCCCGCGCTCTCCATGGCCAGGAGGTTGTGGCAGGCGGTGACGCCCGAGCCGCAGTGGTGGACCACGGCGCCGGGCTGGCGTCCCGCGAGCAGGGCGAGATAGTCCTGGCGCAGGACCTCGGGCGGCTTGAAGGTGCCGGCGCGATCCAGGTTGTCGCGGAAGAATCGGTTCACCGCGCCGGGGATATGCCCGCCCACCGGGTCCAGCGTCTCGCCGACGCCGCGGAAGCGCTCCGGGCTGCGGGCGTCGAGGAGGAGGAGGTCCGGCGAGCCGAGCCGCGGCAGCAGGTCCGCGGCCTGCACCGGCCGCTCCCGTGGCTGCGGGCGGAAGCTGCCGGTGCGGGTTACCGGCAGTGCATGGGTCACCGGGTGCTCCTCGCGGATCCATTTCTGCAGCCCGCCGTCGAGTACCGCTGCGCGCCGATGGCCCAGCCAGCGCAGCATCCACCAAAGGCGCGAGGCGAATATCCCGCCGGCGTCGTCATAGGCCACCGCCTGGGTCTCCATTCCCATCCCGATTTCGGTCAGGCGCGCGGCGAAACGTTCCGGATCGGGCAGCGGATGGCGCCCGTTGCGGCCGGTGGCGGGGCCCGAGAGGTCGCGGTCCAGGTGCAGGAAGTGGGCGCCCGGAATGTGGCCCTCCTGGTAGGCGCGGTGACCCGCTTCCGGGTCGGAGAGGTTGTGGCGGCAGTCGAACACGATCCAGGCCGGATCGTGCAGGTGCTCCGACAGGTCGGCGGTGGATACGAGAGTGTCGTGGCTCACTGCGCGCCCGCGGCTTCGGGAGCGGACCAGGCGAGGGCTTCGTCGTAGTCGCTGAACACCTGGATTTCTGCCTCGGCGAAAAGCCTCGCCAGCCAGGCGCTCCAGCTGAGCCACTGGTCGTCGGTCACGATCGCCACACGCCCGAACTCCCGGGCGTGGGCGCGGGTGAACTTGATCTCCTCCCAGGCCACGTCCACGGTGTGGCTCACCATGTCGCGGAGGTCCAGCAGCAGGTTCACCGATCCCTGGAAGCGGATCTCGTGCAGCATCTGCTGCTCGAACTCGCGGAAATCGGACAGGGTGAAATCGCCGAGCACGGCGACGTTGAGCAGCTTGGGCGTGTGTTCGATGGTGATCATGGTGCCGGTGCCGTAAGGGTGGGAGCGAGTTTAAGCGAGAACATCGGGCGCGGTAAACCTGGCGCCGGTCATTCCACCTTGGCCGGCGGCGCCGTCGTCCGCAGGCTGATGACGCCCGAGAGCACTACCAGGGCGATGCCGAGCCAGGACTCGGCGGTGAGCAGTTCGCCCCAGATCAGCGCCCCGAACAGGCTGGAGAACACCACGGTGGTGTAGGACAGGCTTCCCACCACCAGGGTCTTGCCCGTGCGGTAGGCGCGGGTCAGGGCAAGCTGCGCCAGGGTGGCGGTGAGGCCCAGCCCCAGGAGCAGCGGGATGTTCTCCCCGGTGAGGGGGCTGAAACCCCGGCCCAGCATCCACAGTCCGGTGAGCACGGTGCAGACCAGGGTGAAGTAGAACACCACGCGCCAGTCCGGCTCGCCGAGCCTGCCCAGGGACCGCACGTTGATATAGGCCATGCAGGCGAAGAAGCCGGACGCGAGCCCCAGCAGGCCCACGCCGAACTGGTCCTCGTTTAAAGTGGGACGCAGCACCATGGCGATGCCCAGGAAGCCCAGCGCCACTGCCGCCGCCAGCGGCCAGTGCAGGTGCTCCCGCAGCAGCAATGTGGTGACGACGGCCAGGAACAGGGGCGAGGTGTAGTTGAGCGTCACGGCCGTGGCCAGGGGCAGCGCCGTGATGACGTAAAAGTAGGTGGCGAGGGAGGCGAGGCCCGTCAGCCCGCGCCACAGGTGCCCCCGCCAGTGGGGCGTGGCGAGCGCCATGTTCCGGCCGCCCGCTACGAAGAACAGGGCCGCGAGCCCGAATATCGAACGGTAGAACACCAGCTCGGCGCTGGAAAAATGGTCTGCCCCGAGCTTCACGAACACGCCCATGCAGGCGAACAGCAGCCCGGCGGCCAGCATCCAGAGCGCGCCCATGCTCAGGCGTACCGGGGGCGGGAAAATGTGGTGGGAGGACGCGGCACGGAGCGGCGGACGGGAAAACCGGGCATTGTGCCCGAGGGGGCGCCCGGTGAAAACCGGCGATGGTTCGCGTTGACCGGAACTTGTTGATTGGGTTATATTTTGACCCTTTTCCACCCGCTCCGCCCATGGCCAAGCCAGCCACCCCGCCTCTGCCCCGGACCTTCGAGGAAGCCCTCGCGGAACTGGAGGGCCTCGTCTCCGGGATGGAGGGCGGCCAGCTGAACCTGGAGCAATCCCTGGCCGCCTACAAGCGCGGGGCAGAACTGCTCCAGTACTGCCACAAGGCCCTCGCCGACGCCCAGCAGCAGGTTCGGATCCTGGAAGCGAACACCCTCCAGAATTTCTCCGGTGCCGAACAGGACAAGTGATTTCCAGGACTGGGCGCGGGCGCAGCAGGCCCGTGTCGAGCA
>DASTHR010000177.1:0-10561 GCA_035718105.1 Burkholderiales bacterium | reverse complement strand
AGGTAGTCGGCCCCTTCGCCAAGCCTGGCCGGGTCCCCGCCGTTGGCGGCCGCGAACTTGTTCCAGGCCCGGTTCGCGGCGATGATGCGGCCCTGTTCATCCAGCACGCAAAGGTGCGACTCCAGCGCGTCGATGGTGGATTTTGCGAAGCGCTCCGACTGGCGCAGCGCGTCGGCCCGGTTCTCCGCCTGCGCGGCGCGCCTGGCCACTTCCTGCTCCAGGTTCGCGTTGAGGCGGGTGAGCGACTCCTCGGCCCGCTTGCGGGCGCTGATGTCGACGATGTTCGCGACGGTGTGCACGGGGCGCCCCTGGGCGTCCCGCAGCACGGTGCCGTTGATGCTGGCCCAGACGATGGTCCCGTCCCTGCGCAGGTAGCGCTTCTCGCTGACCCAGCCGGAGGCTTCTCCGGACACGGCGCGGCGCACGCTGGCGACATCCCGGTCGCGGTCCTCCGGATGGGTGATTTCCGCAAAGGTCTTGCGCAGCAGCTCATCGGCGCTGAAGCCGGTGATCTCGCAGAACTTCCGGTTCACGCGGACGAAGCGTCCGGTGGCGGGATCCGCCTGGGCGGCGCCCACGGCTGCGAGTTCGAACATGGCGCGGAATTCCTCCTCCCGGCGCCGCAGTTCTTCCTCCATTTCCTTGCGCCCGGTGATGTCGCGGTGGATCCCGAAGTAGCCCAGTACCGCGCCGTCGTGACCACGTATCGATGTGCCGAGGGTTTCCGACCAGAACACCGAACCGTCCCTGCGCCGGTAGCGCACCTCAAAGGTGTCGTTGCGCGAACTCCCGTCGGCATGATAGCGATCCTTTCCCTGGCGCACATATTCGGCCGGATCGGCATAAAGGAACTGGGTGGTGCGCCCCCGCACCTCGTCGGGGCTGTAGCCGAACATGCGGGTGAACGCCGGATTGGTCAGGACTATGCGGCGCTGCGTGTCGGCAAACACCGCGGCGTCGGAGATTCCGCCGAATATGGCCTCGAAGCGCTCATTGCTCTCCCGCAGGGCCTGCTCCGCCCGGATCTCGGCCGTGACCTCGTGCCACACCACCACGCAGCCGACGACGTCACCGGACTCGCCGCGAATTGGGCGCGCCGATCCCCGCACCCAGGTGTCGGGGATGGCGGGATGCCGGAACAGCGAGAGGTCGCCCTCGACCTGCTCTCCGGTCAGGGCGCGATTCACCCATAGCCGGTCAGCAGGCACCGGTGTGATCCCATCGCTCAGGTGCCGGCCCGGCAGCGATGCCCAGTCCGCGGGGACCGCCTCCTCCGGACCCAGCCCGATAAGCCGGCGGGCGGCGCGGTTGAGCAACACCACCTCGCCGCGACGGTCGGCGACGATCACGCCGTCCGCCATGTGCTCCACCACCACCCGGAACAGGGAGCCTGGCGCGTAAGCCGCGCCCTCGCGCAGCGGGCCGATCAGTTCGGCGATACGCTCGCTGGTGCTCGTCGGGGGCGGCTGGTTCATCGGGTGCTTCGGAGGTGCGGGCCCCGCCTGGTGGCGGGCTGTCGAATGTCCATCTGCGCCGGATTTGGCGCTTACCGGCAAGCCATTGTCAAGCGGCGAACCGGCGCCCGGCGATTGCGCGCCCGCTCCAGGCCGTGGACAATGCCGCCATGCGGGCAGTTGCGAGTTCCGGCATTTTTCGGGGCGGGTCGCCGCGGCGGCTTCTGCTGCTTGCCGTGCTGCTGCCGGCGCCGGCCGCGGCGGAGGTTCCCCCGTGGCAGGTGGCGGGGAGCCTCGGAATGATGCAGTTCGTGGTGGTGTCCGAGGCCCGTGCGCGGGAGCGGGCTGTCTATGACGAGGCCATCGCATCCCTGTGCCGGTCCACGTGTTTCCTGCGCTTTTTCACCAATTCCACCAATGCACCGCTCTCGGTGCCCCTGCCGGATGCCATCCTTTCGGAGCCGGCGGCGATGTATCAGCGCTCGGCCAAGCAGGGCAACGAGATTTTCCAGTGGAGTTGCCGGCTCGGTATCCCGGGCGGAAACTGCTTCTGAAGCCGCCGCGGCAAGCGCCTGCGCTGCCGCTGTGCTAGGATTTTCGCCCATCGCAGCAACCGGGCCCGCTCCCGGAATCAACCGAACAGCATGTACCTCAAGCACTTCGGATTCGCCGAGCCCCCGTTCTCCATCGCGCCCGACCCGCGCTACCTGTACCTGAGCGACCGTCATCGGGAGGCGCTGGCGCATCTGCTGTACGGTGTGCGGAGCGAGGGCGGTTTCGTGTTGCTGAGCGGGGAGGTGGGCGCGGGCAAGACGACCCTGTGCCGGGCGCTGCTGGAGCGGATGCCCAGCGATTGCGACCTCGCGTTCATCTTCAATCCCAAGCTCACCGCGCTGGAACTGCTCTCCACCATCTGCGACGAGCTGCATATCGACAGCCCGATTGAATCGCCGACGGTGAAGCTGCTGGTGGACCTGATCAACCACCGGCTGCTGAAGGCCAACGCCGCCGGGCGACGGACCGTGCTGATCATCGACGAGGCGCAGAACCTGTCCGACGACGTGCTGGAGCAGGTGCGCCTGCTCACCAACCTGGAAACCAACCAGCGCAAGCTGCTGCAGGTCGTGCTGCTGGCCCAGCCCGAATTGCGTGACCGGCTGCGCAAGCCCGCGCTGCGGCAACTCGCGCAGCGCATCGTGGCCCGCTACCACCTGCAACACCTCTCCCGCGCCGACGTCGCGGCCTATGTGAACCACCGGCTTGCGGTGGCGGGTGTTCAGCGGCCGCTGTTCCCGGCCCGCGTCCTGGGGCGCCTGTACCGGCTGTCCCGGGGCGTGCCGCGCCTCATCAATGTCATCTGCGACCGCGCCCTCCTGGGCGCCTACGTCCAGGGCAGGAACGACGTCAACCTCGCAACCTTGAACAAGGCGGCGCAGGAGGTGTTTGGCGCCGGGCCGGGGACGGGATTTGCCGGGGCGGGCCTGCGCTGGGCCCTGGCCGGGCTGGCGCTGGTGGCGGTCGGCGTCGGGATCGCCGCGGCTTACTATGCGGCCGCGCCGCGGGCGCCGGCGGTGCAGGCCACCGCCCCGGCTCCGGTTGCGCCGGCCGCGCCCCAGGCTGCGGCGCCCGAGCGCAGGGAGGGGACGGCGGCCCTGCCCTGGCACGCGGCACTGGAGCCCGCGGTGAGCGAGGCAACGGCCCTGGCAACGCTGTTCCGCCTTTGGGGCACCACCGCGACCTCGGGCGGACTGAGCGAGGCCTGCGCCGCGGTTGCAGCCGAGGGTTTGCGCTGCCTGGAGAGCACGGGCGGGCTGGATGAACTGGCGCAGATGAACTTGCCGGCCGTGCTGCGGCTGAGCCGGAACGGTTCGTCGGAGTTCTTCGCTGCGCTCGCGGCGATAGACGGAGAAAAGGCCCTGATCGTGGTGGAGGGCGCGGCGCACCTGGTTCCACTCTCTGTCCTGAAGGCGCATTGGGACGGCAGCTATGCCATCCTGTGGCGCGGGCCGCCGGGGGCTGCGCGGGAACTCAAGCGCGGCACCCGCGGGGCCGAGGTGACATGGCTGCTGCGCCGGCTGGACCAGATCGAAGGCCGCGACGGCCGGGTAGCGGACGAGGCGCTGTTTGACCTCGCCCTGCAGCGCCGGGTCATGATGTTCCAGTCCGCGCACGGTCTGGAGCCCGACGGGGTTGCCGGTTCCCGCACCCTGGCCAGGCTGTCGGCCCTCACCGACGGTGAGGCGCCGCGCCTCGCGTCCATTCCCTAGCCCGCGCCATGTCCTACATTCTCGAGGCACTCAGGAAATCCGAGCAGGAGCGGGCCCGGGGCGGCGGGCAGGACCTGCTGCAGTTCCCGTCGGCGCCCCCGCCGGCGGCGTCCCTGAGGCCGGGCGTGGTCCTGGGTTTGTCCGCAGCGCTGCTGGCGGGAGGGATCGCCATTGGCTGGTGGCAACCATGGCAGCGCCCTTACCAGCCTTCCACCCGTCCTGCCGCGCCGCCGCCGAATGAGCGGGTCGCCTCCGTGCCGCTCCGGGAGCCCGGAGCATCGGTCCCGACTGCACCGGCGGAACCGCCTGCGCCGACGCGTGCCGACGCGCTCCGGGAATTGCGCCCGTTGATGAGCGAGGGGAGCGGGCCCGGGGCGTCCGGCGCCGCCGCGACCGCGCCGTCGTCTCCCGCTGCGGCGGCAGAGCGTGGGGCAGCGGGGACGACGCCTCCCGCTCCGGTGCCACCTCCGGCGATGGAGTCCCCGCCCGCCCCGTCGGCGCCTCGGAGGACGCCGCCGCTTGCCGCACCCGCGCCGCGTCCGGCTGCCGAAGCTCCGGCCCCCCCGGCGGCGGCGCGACCCGCGGCAGAAGCCGATCCGAAGCCGGAGGAGAGGAAAGCGTCCGCCAAGCCGCCGCCCCCGAAGGAACTGCCGCCCCCGCCGAAACGGGTCCTGAGCTTGTCCGAACTTCCGCAGGCGCTGCGGGAGGCGCTGCCGCCGCTTTCCATCCGCGGTTACGTGCATTCGGAAGATCCGGCCAGCAGGCTCGTCGTGGTCAACGACCGCATGCTGCACGAGGGCGACGAGGTCGCGGCGGATCTGAAGCTGGAGCGCATCGATCCCGAGGGGATGGTGCTCAACTTCCGCGGCTACCGCTTCGTCGCTCCCCGCTAGGGTTTCGGTCGCGGGGCGCGAGCGCTATCCCGGGGCCTTGCGCCGGGACTCAGGGGTGACGGGGAGAAGCCGCGGCCGCGCACCCCGGGTGCCCGGACCGGTGTGTTCAGGCCGCCAGCAGGCGGCAGGTGTGGCGGGCGATCATCAGTTCTTCGTTGGTGGGGATGACCCAGGCCGAGGCGCGGCTGCCGGGCCGCGAGACGCAGGGACCGCCGCGGGCATTGGCATCGAGGTCGAGTTCCACGCCGAGCCAGGCCGCCGCCTCGCACACCATCTCGCGCACCGGAACGGCGTGCTCGCCGATGCCGCCGGTGAACACCAGGGCGTCCAGGCCCTCGATGGCCGCCGCCAGCGAGCCGATCTCCCGCGCGATGCGGTAGACGAACAGGTCCACCGCCTCGCCGGCCCGGGGATCCTCGCTCGCCAGCAGCGTGCGCATGTCGCTGGCGATCTCGGAGACGCCCTGCAGTCCGGACTTCTTGTTCAGCAGTTCGGTGATGGCCTCGGCGTCCATTCCTTTTTCCTGCATCAGGTAGAGCAGCACGCCGGGGTCGATGGAGCCGGAGCGGGTGCCCATCACCAGGCCCTCGATGGGCGTGAAGGCCATGGTGGTGGCGACGCAGCGGCGCTCCTTCATGGCGCACATGCTGGCGCCGTTGCCGAGGTGCGCCACGATGACCCGCCCGTCGGCCACGGCACCCAGGTGCCGCGGCAGGGCATCGGCGATGTACTCGTAGGACAGCCCGTGGAAACCATAGCGCCTGACCCCCTCGGCGGTGAGCCAGCGCGGCACCGCGAACACCTGGCCGATCTCGGGCTGGGTGCGGTGGAAGGCGGTGTCGAAGCAGGCCACCTGGGGCAGATCCGGGCGCTCCGAAGCGAGGGCGTCGATGCCGGCCAGATTGTGGGGCTGGTGCAGCGGCGCTAGGGGGATCAGCCGGCGCAGTTCCCCCAGCACCTCGTCGGTGACGCGCAGCGGCTGGGCGTAGCGCTCGCCGCCATGCACCACGCGGTGGCCGGCGGCGACGATCTTCAGGCCCGAGGCGTGTCCCTCGAGCCAGTCCAGGGCTACCGCCAGCATGCGCTGGTGGTCGAGCCGCCCGCCGGCGGGGACGTTGATGTCCTCGGACGCGAGGCGCTCCCCTTGCGCGTTGCCGGCGCTGAAGCGGCCGTGGCCGCCATCCATGCGCTCCACCAGCCCCTTGTAGAGCAGGCCGTTCAGGGCGTACTGCGCCGTCGAGGCGAACACCGCGAACTTGATGGAGGACGAGCCGGCATTGACGACGAGGATGGCGTGGTTCACGGGCAAGGCTCCGGAGGTTTCGCGGTTCGGCCCTGCTCAGGCCGCCGCGACCCGGGGCTTGGCGCGCACCAGCAGCAACGCCACGGCGCAGGACGCCATGCGCGCCATCTCCTTGTCGGCGCGGCTGGTGAGCATGATGGGCACCCGGGCTCCGAGCACGATGCCGGCGGACTGGGCGTCGGCCAGGTACTCGAGCTGCTTGGCCAGCATGTTGCCGGACTCCAGGTCCGGCACCAGCAGGATGTCCGCCTTGCCGGCCACCGGGGAGACGATGCCCTTGATCTTTGCGGCCACTTCGGAGACCACGTTGTCGAACGCGAGCGGCCCGTCCACGATGGCGCCCCGGATCTGGCCCCGGTCCGCCATCTTGCACAGGGCCGCCGCCTCGATGGTGGAGCGCATCTTGGTGGTCACGGTCTCCACGGCGGACAGGATCGCCGCCTTGGGCTGGTCGATGCCCAGCGCACGCGCCAGGTCGATGGCGTTCTGCAGGATGTCCACCTTGTCGTCCAGCGACGGCTCGATGTTGATGGCGGCGTCGGTGATGAACAGCGGCCGCGGGTACGTCGGCACGTCCATGATGAACACATGGCTGATGCGGCGCGCGGTGCGGATGCCGGTCACCTTGTCCACCACGCTGCCCATCAGCTCGTCGGTGTGCAGGCTGCCCTTCATAATGGCCTCCACCTGCCCGGAGCGGGCCATGGCCACGGCCTTCTCGGCGGCCGCGTGGCTGTGCTCGGTGGCGATTATGGTGTAGGGAGAAAGGTCCACCCCTTCCGCTTCCGCCACGGACCGGATCTTGGCCTCGGGGCCGATGAGCAGGGGCACGATCAGGCCGGCCTGGGCGGCGCCGATGGCGCCCATCATCGAGACCTTGTCGCAGGGATGCACCACGGCGGTGAGCAGGGGCTCCACCTCCCGGGTCTTGGCGATGAGCTTGCGGTAGTAGCGGGCATAGGAGTCCATCAGCCGCACCGTGGGCAGGATGGCCCGCTCGCGCTGGATCTTCTGCACCGGCGCCAGCACCACCGCGGTGCCGCTGATCACCTCCTCGCCGCGCTGGTTCACGCCCCGGCAGTCCAGGGTCACGTGGCGGTTCTCGTCGTTCTTGACCGTGACGGTGACCGTGACGGTCACCACGTCGCCCACGGACACCGGCCGCTCGAAGTGCAGCGACTGGTCCAGGTAGATGGTTCCGGGGCCCGGGTACTTGGTGCCGAGCACGGCCGATATCAGGGCGCCGCCGAACATGCCCTGGGCGATCACCTTGGGCGCGAGTTCGGACTTGGTGTATTCCTGGTCCATGACCGCGGGGCTCGCGTCGCCCGACATGATGGCGAAGAGCTGGATGTCCTCGAGGGTCAGGGTATGGGTCATGCTGGCCGAGTCGCCCACCCTGATCTCGTCGAAGGGGCGGTTCTCGATCACTTCCCGGAATTCGCTCTGGTTCATGGCGTGCTCCTTGGGGCGGCGGCTCTTTCGAGTTGCGCCGGAATCGGGGGCGTTCATCTTAACTCTCCAAGACATAGGTGCCCGGGGCGGGTCCCAGGGCAGGAAGTCCCTTTTCCGGGGCGCCCTGGGCCGGCGGCTGGCCGGGCGTGCCGGAGCGCGCGGCCAGCCACTGATGCCAGGCTGGCCACCAGGATCCTTCGCTGGCCGGGGCGCCGGCCTGCCATGCTTCGGGCGGCATGTACTTTTCGTGGTCGCCGCGGGTGGTCATCTGGAATTGCCGCCCGTGGTGGCCGGGCTCGCTGACGATGCCGGCGTTGTGGCCGCCGTTGGTCAGCACGAAGGTGACCGGGGTGTCGGTGAGGAGGTGGATCTTGTAGACGGAGCGCCAGGGCGAGACGTGGTCCTTGACGGTGGCCACCGCGAAGATGGGGACGCGGATGTCGGAGAGGGCCACCGGGTGGTCATCCACCAGGTAACGGCCCTCGGCCAGGTCGTTCTTCAGGTACAGGGTGCGCAGATACTCGCGGTGCATGTGGTAGGGCATGCGGGTGGTGTCGGCGTTCCAGGCCATCAGGTCGTTCATGCCGTCGCGCCGGCCCATGAGATAGGTGCGCACCATGCGCGACCAGATCAGGTCCTTGGAGTTGAGCAGCATGAAGGCGCCGCCCATCTGGCGGCCGTCCAGGTAGCCGCGGTCCCACATGATGTCTTCCAGGAAGGTCACCTGGCTTTCGTCGATGAACAGCGCCAGCTCTCCCGGCTCCTGGAAGTCGAGTTCCGTTGCCAGCAGGGTGAGGGAGGCCAGCCGCGGGTCGTTGTCCCGGGACATGGCGGCGGCCGCGATCGCGAGCAGGGTGCCGCCCAGGCAATAGCCCGTGGCGTGGATCTTCGAGTCCGGCACCAGCGTGCCTATGGCGTCGATGGCCGCCATCACGCCCAGGCGGAGGTAATCGTCCATTCCCAGGTCCCGGTCCTGCTCGCCGGGGTTCTTCCACGACACCATGAACACGGTGTGCCCCTGCTCCACCAGATACTTCACCATGGAGTTATGGGGGGAGAGGTCCAGGATGTAGTACTTCATGATCCAGGACGGGATGATCAGCACCGGCTCCGGGTGCACGGCACCCGTTGCGGGCGCGTACTGAATGAGCTCGATCAGCCGGTTGCGGTACACCACCTTGCCCGGCGTGACCGCCACGTCGCGGCCGACCTGGAACGCCCGCGCCTCGGGGGACTTGCGGCCTTCCACCGAATCCATCCAGTCGCTGACCATGTTCAGCGCGCTCTGCAGCAGGTTCTGCCCGCCTTCCATGAGGGTGGTGTTCAGGACCACGGGGTTCGTCAGCATGAAGTTGGAGGGCGAAACCATGTCCAGCAGCTGCCGCGAGGTGAAGTTCACCACGTGCTCGTGGTGCTCGGATACGCCGCGCACGCCGGTGGTGGCGTTGTGCCACCACTGCTGGTGCAGCAGGAAAGCCTGATAGGTCAGGTTGAACGGCCAGTACTGCCACTCGGGGTCGTCGAATCGCGTGTCCTGGGGCAGGGGCTCGATGCAGGGCGGCACCCCGGGCTGGGCGGCGCGCGCCGAGTAATGGACGAAGCGCACCCACTTGCGCCAGGCTTTCTCCGCCAGTTCCGCCTGCTTGCCGGGATACAGGGCAAGGTGCGTCGCCCAGTCGAATCCGGCCACCGCCAGGGCGGCGGGCGAAATCCCGTGGGTGAGGCGACCGAGCCAGGCGTGGACCATGCGGTCCAGGTTCTGGGAATTGATGGGTTGAATCGAGGGTTCGTGCATGGGAATGGCACCCCAAGTTCGTATTGATGTTTCATTATACAGCCCAATGCTGCGGCGCAACATGGATTTTCTTCGAAGCGTGAACGGGATCCGGCATGGGACCGGAGATCAGGGGGAGGCCAGGGGCAACGCGGCGCACTTGTATCGGCGCGGCTGCGCCCCCATATCGGCGTGGGTTTATAAGCGGTTAAGGTATAATCGTTTTTAGAGTTTTCACGGAGTCAGTCATGCCGATCTATGAATATCGCTGCAATGCTTGCGGCCTGGAAAAGGAATTCCTGCAGAAGGTCAGCGACCCGGTCCTCACCAAGTGTCCCGAGTGCGGACAGGAAACGCTGGTGAAGCTGCTCTCCGCCGCCGGGTTCCAGCTCAAGGGTTCGGGTTGGTACGCCACCGATTTCAAGGGCGGGAGCAAGCCGAAAGATGCCGCCAAGGACAAGGAGAAGCCGGCCGGCTGTGGCGGCAGTTGTGCCTGCGCAGCCGCGTCCGGCGACTAGCGCGCGCACCGGGGCCGCTGTTCCCTTGAAGCGTTATTTCATAACCGGGCTCCTGGTCTGGGTCCCGCTGGGAATCACCTTCTACGTCCTGCAGTTCCTGGTGGGGGCCGCGGACCAGACGCTCACCCTTCTCCCCGAGCGGCTCCACCCCCACAGCTGGCTCGGCTTCAATATTCCGGGCGGCGGGGTGGTGCTGGTGGTGGTGGTTGTATTCGTGACCGGCGTGGCCGCCGCCAACATCATCGGGCAGCGACTGCACCGCGTGTGGGAAGGGATCCTGGCCCGGATCCCGGTGGTCAAGTCCATCTATTTCGGCGTCAAGCAGGTTTCCGACAAGCTGCTTTCAAGCCAGGGCCAGGCGTTCCGCAAGGCGCTACTGGTGCAGTATCCGCGGGAGGGATCCTGGACCATCGCCTTTCTCACCGGCCAGCCGGGGGGCGATGTGGTCAACCACCTGCGGGGCGAATACGTGAGCGTCTACGTGCCCACTACACCCAACCCCACCTCGGGCTTCTTCCTGATGATGAAGGCGAGCGAGGTGGTGGAGCTCGACATGAGCGTGGACACGGCCCTCAAGTATGTCATCTCCATGGGCGTGGTGGCGCCGGATAACGGCAGGAAGACGCTGCCCCGCGAATAAGCGCCGCGGGGCGGCCGGCGGCCGTCTCCCGCCATGTTCAATCCTTAATCCTCCATCTGGGTTCGATCAATGCGTACCGAATACTGCGGCCTCGTCAGCAAGAAACATTTCGGGCAGGACGTGACGCTGTGCGGCTGGGTTCACCGCCGGCGCGATCACGGCGGCGTGATCTTCATCGACCTGCGGGACCGCGAGGGACTGCTGCAGGTGGTGTGCGATCCGGACACTCCGGACACCTTCCAGAACGCCGAGAAGCT
>DASTHR010000176.1:0-2748 GCA_035718105.1 Burkholderiales bacterium | reverse complement strand
GGCCGGCGCGGGAGAAGAAGTTGACAGCCTGGCGGAGGCGGAGGTTTACCTCGCCTACGGACGCGATGCCCAGGCCGAGGAAATCCTCAAGGATGCCCTGTCGCGGCAGCCCGGGCGCGCGGAAATCCATCACAAGCTGCTGGAGATCTACTCCAAACGCGGGGACAAGCGCGCCTTCGAGCAGACCGCGCGCGTGCTGCAGGGCCTGGGTGTGGCCGGTGCCGCCTGGGAGAGCGTGCAGGCCACGGGCTTGGCCCTGGATCCCGGCAACCCCCTCTACGGAGGCGCCCCGGCCCCCGCGCCCGAGCCGGTGGCTGCAGCCGCCGCCGTGGCGGCCCCGGCAGCGGAGAAGGAAGAGTCGGTCGCCCTCGACTTCGACCTCGATGCAATCGTCGCGGCGACGCCGGCGGCGCAGTCCGCCTCGGCGGCGTCCCAACCCAGGTCCACGGCATCCACGGATCTGGTATTCGACGTCACGGCCCCCGAGCCCGAGGAGACCTATCCCCTGGGTGAGAAGAAGGTGGATGTCCCGCTCAGCGCGGGCGGGGAGCCCAGGTCGCTGGATCTGTCGCTGCCCTCGATCGATCTGGAAATCCCCGGCGCGACTACGGCCACGCCCTCGGTTTCGCGCGATGCCCACTGGCAGGAAGTGGCTACCAAGTTCGATCTCGCCAAGGTCTACAAGGAAATGGGGGACACGGACGGAGCCCGGGAAATCCTGCAGGAGGTGATTCGCGAGGGGGACGCCCAGCAGCAGGACGAAGCGAAGGCCCTGCTCGCCAGCCTCTGATCCGGTCGGCTTCTACCCAGGCGCCCGCGCATTGCGCGGGCGCGTTTTTTTGGGGTGCTTGGAAATGACCCAAAGGCGGCTAGAATCCTCACGAGTCATGGACGCCAACGGCCCGCTTCCCCTGCTGCACCCCGCCACGCGCATCGGCGTCTGGATCCTGTTTGCCGCGGGCCTGGCCGCAGCCCCCTGGGAGCACGTCGCAGCCGCCGGCGGCGGTCTGGCGGTCTGGCTGGCGCTGGCCCGGCCCCCGATGCTTCTGCCCATGCTGCGCCGGTCGCGCTGGCTGCTGATCTCCCTGATCGCGGTTTACGCCCTCGCGACGCCCGGTGCGCCGCTGGTCCTCTGGGAGGGCGGACCCGGAGCGTCGGCCGAGGGGCTGGCCCTCGGGCTGCTGCAGGGGGGGCGAATCGTGCTGATGATCGGTGCGCTTGCCCTGCTGCTGGCGGCGACCCCGGCCGAGGAGCTGCTTGCCGGCCTGTGGGCGCTGCTCGAGCCGCTGGCGCCCCTGGGCGTTGATGCGCGGCGCGTGGCCTTGCGCCTGGCGCTGACTCTCGAATACGCCCAGCGCGACGCGCCCGCGCGCCCCGCGGACTGGGGTGCGGCGCTGGCGGGTGCCCTGGAGCCCGACCCGGGCGGGGGGGCGCCGGTGCGCCTGTCGCGGATGCCCTTCACCTGGCGCGACGGCGTGGCCGCGGGCCTGGCGCTCGGGTTGGTGGTTCTCCTGCCGGTGCTCGCTTGAGAATCGCCCTGGGGCTGGAATACGACGGCAGCCGGTTCTGCGGATGGCAGAGCCAGGCGCCGGGCTGCGGGGTTCAGGACGCCCTGGAGGCGGCGCTGCATACCGTTGCCGCCGCTCCGGTGCGGGTTGCCGCCGCGGGTCGCACCGACACCGGGGTTCACGCCCTGGCGCAGGTGGCGCACTTTGACACCGAGGCGGAGCGCCCACCGGAGGCCTGGGTGCGCGGAGTGAACAGCGAACTGCCGCCGGCGGTGGCGGTGCTCTGGGCGCGGCCGGTTTCGGACGACTTTCACGCCCGCTTCAGCGCCGTGGAGCGCGGCTACCGCTACCTGCTCCTCAACGACGCCGTGCGGCCGGCGCTGCTCGCCGGAAAGGTCGGCTGGTATCACCGGCGGCTTGACCTGGGGGCGATGCAGGAGGCGGCGGGTCTGCTGCTCGGACGTCACGACTTCAGCGTGTTCCGCGCCGCAGGATGCCAGGCCAGGACGCCGGTGAAGGAGATGCACCGCGCCCGCGTCTCGCGCGCCGGGCGCTTCCTCGAGTTCGAGTTTTCCGCCAATGCCTTTCTGCACCACATGGTGCGCAACATCGTGGGCTGCCTGGTGTACGTGGGGAACGGAAGCCATCCGCCCCGGTGGGTCGGGGAACTGCTGGAGTCGCGGGACCGGCGCCTTGCCGCCCCCACGTTTTCGCCGGACGGACTGTACTTCCTCGGCCCGAGCTACGACGCGGGCTGGGGGCTCCCGGCCGCGGCCCCGCGGGGGCTGGTCCTCGGCGGATTCGATTTCCAGGGAGAGCCATGACCAGAGTGAAGATCTGCGGCATCACCCGCGCCGAAGACGCCGTGGCCGCGGCGCGGCTGGGGGCCGACGCCATCGGGCTGATGTTCTATGCGCCGAGCCCGCGCTGCGTGACGCCGGAGCAGGCGCGGCGCATCGCTGCCGCGCTGCCGCCCTTCGTCACCCTGGTCGGCGTGTTCGTGGATCCTTCGCCGGAGCAGGTCAGGGCGGCGTTGTCGCAGCTGCCGCTGCACCTGCTCCAGTTCCACGGCGACGAGGCTCCGGAGTTCTGCGCCGGTTTCGGGCTCGAGTACATCAAGGCGGCGCGGGTCAGGCCGGGGCTGGATTTGGTACAATACGCCGCCCGCCATGGCGCGGCCCGGGGCCTGCTTCTCGATGCCTACGTTCCCGGGGCGCACGGCGGCACCGGCCGGAGCTTC
>DASTHR010000175.1:0-12965 GCA_035718105.1 Burkholderiales bacterium | reverse complement strand
CAGCGCCGCGGCGGTGGGCTCGTTGATGATGCGCTTCACCTCGAGGCCGGCGATGCGGCCCGCGTCCTTGGTGGCCTGGCGCTGGGAGTCGTTGAAGTAGGCGGGCACCGTGATCACGGCCTCGGTGACCGGCTCGCCGAGATAGTCCTCGGCGGTCTTCTTCATCTTCATCAGGACCTGGGCCGAAACCTCGGGCGGCGCGATCTTGCGGCCGCGCACCTCCACCCAGGCATCACCGTTGTCGGCCTGGACGATCTTGTAGGGCACCATCCCGATGTCCTTCTGCACCATGGGCTCGCTGAACTTGCGGCCGATCAGGCGCTTGATGGCATACAGGGTGTTCCTCGGGTTGGTCACCGCCTGCCGCTTGGCCGGCGCGCCCGCCAGGATCTCGCCCTCGTCCATGTAGGCGATGATGGACGGAGTGGTGCGGGAACCCTCTGAATTCTCGATCACCTTGGGCTTGCCGCCTTCCATGACAGCCACGCAGGAGTTGGTGGTGCCGAGGTCAATGCCGATGACTTTTCCCATGACTTTTCCTTTCCGGATCTAAAGCTTCGCTGTAGGCCTAGATATGGGCGCGAGTCCCCGTTTCAACTGCGGGGTCAGGCATCCCGGGCCTTGGCCACGGTGACCAGGGCGGGACGCAACACCCGGTCATTCAGCGCGTAGCCCTTCTGCATCACGTTCATGACGGTGTTGGGGGCGTGGGCGTCGGACTCCACGGCGCACATGGCCTGGTGACGGTGGGGGTCGAATTTTTCACCGGGGGCGGGGTTGATCTCCGCGACCTTGTGCTTGTCGAAGGCCTGGCCCAGCAGCTTGAGCGTCAGTTCCACGCCGCTGCGCAGGTGCTCCAGGGATGCGTTCTCCACCGCCAGGGCCGACTCGAGGCTGTCCTTCACCGGCAGCAGGGCGCCGGCGAAGCCTTCAAGGGCGAACTTGTGGGCGGCGGAGACATCTGCCTGCGCCCGCTTGCGGATGTTGTCCTGTTCGGCCACGGCGCGGAGCCAGGCGTCCTTGGCCACCGCGGCTTCCTCCCGGGCCTGCTTCAGGAGCTCCTCTGCGGAGGGTTCAGGCGCCTCCGCGGCGGGTGTCGCCTCGGAACTCGTTGTCTCGACAGGGTTCTGGCTGGATTCTTGCATTGGGATCTCCGGGAAACCCTCCCCAGATTGGGGCCGGGTTCCGGGATTTCAAGCCCGGTGCGGGGGTCAGGCCTGGGCGCCCAGGGCGCGGGCCCGCTCGCGGGAACGCTGCAGGTCGTCGGTGGAGGGGGTCGCGGTCAGCCAGCCCTGGAGGTTTTCCAGGGTGATTTCGGTGAGGGCGCGGATCCAGTCGTCGCGTTCGTTGAGGCAGGGGATGTAGTGGTACTCCCGCCCGCCGGCCTGGAGATAGCTGGCCTTGCCTTCCATGGCGATCTCTTCCAGGGTCTCGAGGCAGTCGCCGACAAAACCCGGGCAGACCACGTCCACCCGGCCCGTTTTCTTCCGGCCGAGTTCCTCCAGGGTCGCCGCCGTGTAGGGCCGCAGCCACTCGGCGCGGCCGAAGCGGGACTGGAAGGTGATCCTGTAGCGATCCGGGGTGAGTCCCAGGGCTTCCGCGAGCAGTCGCCCCGTCTTCTGACACTCGCAGTGGTAGGGATCGCCCTTGTCCAGGGAAAAGCGCGGGACGCCGTGGAAACTCATGAGCAGCAGGTCGGGCGTGCCGTTCTTGGTCCAGTAGTCCCGCACGCTCTGCGCCAGGGCGGCGATGTAGGCGGGGTGGTCGTGGTAGTGCTTTACGGTGCGCAGCGCCGGCATATTGCGCATCCGGGAGAGCCCGGCAAACACCGCGTCATGCACGGTGGCCGTGGTGCTGGCCGAGTACTGCGGGTAGAGCGGCAGCACCAGGATGCGCTCGCAGTTCTGTCCCCGCAGCCGCGCCAGCACCTCGGGAATGGAGGGCCTTCCGTAGCGCATGGCAAATTCCACCACTGGCCCCGGGCGCACCCGCTGCCCCAGGAAGCCCAGCAGCAATTTGGCCTGGCGCTCGGTGTGCACCGCCAAAGGCGAGCCTTCGGGTGTCCAGATGCTGGCGTATTTCTCGGCGGAAGCCCTGGGCCGCGTGTTGAGGATGATGCCGTTGAGGATGAACCACCACACGGCCCTCGGTATCTCCACCACGCGGGGATCGGAAAGGAATTGCTTCAGGTAGGGGCGCAGCGCGGCCCTGGTGGGTGCCTCGGGGGTGCCGAGATTGACCAGCAGCACCGCCGTGCGCGCGGGTGTTCCATGCTCGTAGGGGGGCTCCGGCTGGTAGCGTGCCATGGTCCTCAAGGGAGAAATTGGGCTTGTCGGTCCGTCGCTCGGGGGGGAGCTTAATGCTGCGACAGGGCGCTGGAGAGCAGCCGGGCGGTGACGTCCACGATGGGAATGACCCGGTCGTAGGCCATGCGCTGGGGGCCGATGACGCCCAGCGTGCCCACCACCTGCCCGTTCACTTCGTAGGGCGCGGAAATCACGCTGCAACCGTCAAGAGGCTCCATCCCGGACTCGCCGCCGATGAATATCTGCACCCCCTGGGCCGTGCGCCCGGTCTCGAGGAGCCGCATCAGCGAAGTCTTCCGGTCGAACATCTCGAACAGCCGCCGCAGCGCGCTCATGTTTGACGACAAGTCATGGTCCTGGAGCAGGTGATGCTCGCCGGAAACCACCACCGCGGCCTGGGTTTCGTGAATTGCCTGGTTGCTGGCTTCGATGGCGGCGCTCATGAGCGCCGTCATCTCCTGGCGCAACTGGCGCAGCTCGTCGCCCAGCCGGTTGCGGATGTCGTCGAAGCTGCAGCCGGCATAGTTCTGGTTGATGAAGTTGGCGGCTTCCACCAGTTCCGAGGGGCTGTAGGCCCGCTCGGTGAACAGGATGCGGTTCTGCACGTCGCCTTCCGGCGTCACGATGATGAGCAGCACCCGCCGGTCGGACAGGCTCAGGAACTCGATCTGGCGGAACACGGCCCCGGGGCGGCGGGGCGCCAGCACCACGCCCGCGAAATGGGTCAGCTCGGACAGCATCTGCGAGGCGGAGGCGATGACGCGGCTCGGACTCTCGGGATGCAGCTGCCCTTCAAGCTGGTGTATCTCCACCCGGTCCAGCGGCTTGATCACCAGCAGGCTGTCCACGAAGTAGCGGATGCCGCGCGGCGTGGGCACCCGGCCGGCGGAGGTATGGGGGCTGGTGACCAGACCCAGCTCTTCCAGGTCGGCCATCACGTTGCGGATGGTTGCCGGGCTCAGGTCCAGGCCGGAATGGCGGGACAGCGCCCGGGAGCCCACGGGCTCCCCGTCCGCGATATAGCGCTCGACCAGGGTCTTGAGCAGGTAGCGGGCGCGTTCGTTCAGCATGTAAGGGATTCTACAATGATTTTTCAGTACGCATGGGTCGCGGCGCGTGGCTCAATTGTCGGCATTATGGTTTAATCTGCGGACATGAGCGCGGCATTTCAAACCGTCGCCCTGATCGGAAAATACAAGAGCCCCGGGATCTCCGCGCCGTTGCTGGAGCTGGCCCGCTTCCTGGAGCAGCGCGGGGCGAAAGTCCTGGTTGACCGGCTCACGGCTTCCCATCTCGGCTCCCACGCCTATCCCGTCCACACCCTGGAGGAAATCGGCGTCCGTGCCGACCTCGCCATCGTTCTCGGGGGCGACGGCACCATGCTCAACATCGCGCGCACCCTGGGCCCCCACGACGTCGCCCTGGTGGGCGTGAACATGGGGCGGCTCGGCTTCCTCACCGACGTCGGCACCGACGCGATGCTGGAAACCATAGGCGAAATCCTGGACGGGCGATACGCGGCCGAGCATCGCATGCTGCTCGCCGGGGAAGTGGTGAGCGGGGGGCGCGCCGTCCACAGCGGCCTGGCGTTCAACGATGTGGTGTTGCACCGCGGGATGAGCGGCAGCATGATCGAGTTCGAGGTGCGCATTGACGGCCAGTTCGTGTATACCCAGCGTTCCGACGGTCTGATCGTCGCCACGCCCACCGGCTCCACGGCCTATGCCCTGTCGGCGGGCGGCCCGATCCTGCACCCGGGGCTGGACGTGATGTCCCTGGTCCCCATCTGCCCGCACACGCTGTCCAACCGGCCCATCGTGGTGGCCTCCGGGTCCACGGTGGAGATCCTGATGCACGGGCACTCCGACGCTTCCCGGGCACACTTTGACAGCCACTCCCACTGCGATCTGCGCAACAACGACAAGGTGGTGGTGCGGCGGGCGCCCCACACCATACGGCTGCTGCACCCGGTGGGGCACAGTTACTATCACATGCTGCGCGAAAAGCTCCACTGGAGCGAGCATCCCGGGAACTGACGCGCGCCACTCCCATGCTGCGTAATCTCGGCATCCAGGACTTCGTGATAGTCGAACGGCTCGAACTCGGATTCAGCCCCGGCTTCACCGTGCTCACGGGCGAGACCGGCGCCGGGAAGTCCATCCTGATAGACGCCCTGTCCCTGGTGCTGGGGGAACGCGGCGACGTGACGGCGGTGCGCGACGGCTGCGAGAAGGCGGAAATCTCGGCCGAGTTCGACATCCATCGCGTCAGCGGGCTCGCGGAGTGGCTGCGGGAAAACGACCTGGAGGGCGATCCGGGTGTGTTGCTGATGCGGCGCACCCTGGACAGCAGCGGGCGCTCCCGGGGATTCGTCAACGGCCGCTCCGCCACGCTGCAGCAGATGCGGGAAGTGGGGGAGCGCCTGGTGGACATACACGGCCAGCACGCCCACCAGTCATTGCTGCGGGGCGACGCCCAGCGCGATCTCCTGGACGACTTCGCCGGGCAGCGTGACCTGGCGCGCAAGGTCGCGGCGGCCTGGCGCGACTGGCAGGCGATGCGGGCGCGCCGCCAGGAACTGGAGCAGAACGCTGCCGCCATGCTGGCCGAGCGCGAGGACCTGGAGTGGAAACTCAAGGAACTGCAGGCGCTCAATTTTTCCCGGGACGAATGGCAGACCCTGACTTCGGACCATGCCCGGCTCGCCCATTCCGCCACCCTGGCCGAGGGGGCGCAGGCGGCGCTGGATGCGCTCGCCGAGGCGGAGTCGGCCTGCCTGCCGCAGGTGAACGCCATCGTTGCGCGGCTCAACGGCCTCCTGGAATACGACGCCGCGCTCAAGGAGCAGATCGGAATACTGGAGTCTGCGCAGATCCAGTTGCAGGAAGCCGCCTACGGGCTGCGGCATTACCAGGAGCGGGTGGAACTCGAGCCCGAGCGGCTGCGGGAACTCGAGGCGCGCCTGTCGGCGGTGCACGGCACGGCCCGCAAGTACCGTGTCGCGCCGGAAGAGCTGCCGGCGCTGGCGGAGCGGATCGCCGCGCGCCTGGGGCAGATTTCCGCGCTGGCGGACAGCCGCGAACTGGCGCGGCAGGAGGAGGCGGCCCGGAGCGGCTATCTCGCCGCCGCCCGGGAACTCGGCGCCGCGCGACGGCGGGCGGCGCGCGACCTCACCGAGCAGGTAAGCGCCGCGATGCAGGGCCTGGCGATGCAGGGGGGGTCGTTCGCCGTCGCCTTCCTGGAGCTCCCGGAGGGCAATTCCCACGGCCTCGAGCACGTGGAATTCCAGGTGGCCGCCCATGCCGGCGTGCCGCTGCGGCCGCTGTCGCGGGTGGCCTCGGGCGGCGAGCTCTCTCGCGTCAGCCTGGCGATCCAGGCCATCACCAGCCGCGTTGCGCTGGTTCCGACCCTGATCTTTGACGAGGTGGACGCCGGTATCGGCGGAAAGGTGGCGGAGATCGTGGGCCGGATGATGCGCAAGCTCGGGAATGAACGGCAGGTCATGTGCGTGACCCACCTGCCCCAGGTGGCCGCCGCAGCCGACAGTCAGTGGAAGGTGGAAAAGCGGGCCGCCGACGGGAAGGTCACCAGCCGCGTCGTGCCTCTGGAGCGCGCCGCCCGGGTGGAGGAAATCGCCCGCATGCTGGGGGGCATCAAGATCACGGATACCACCCGCCGCCATGCGGCGGAGATGCTGGGTCTGTGAGGAGTGGGCAGTAAGCGGTGAGCAGTGAGCGGTAAGGGGCCGGTCCCGGCCCCTTACCCTTCACCCTTCACCGGTTCCGCCTTGTGCCGGTGCGGGCACTCGGTCTTGGTGCAGTCCGCGTAGATCTGCAGGGAGTGTTCGCGGATCATGAACCCGCGCTCGCGGGCAATCCTGGCCTGCCGCTTCTCGATCTCCGGGTCGAAGAACTCTTCCACGCGGCCGCATTGCAGGCACACCAGGTGGTCGTGGTGCCCGCCCTGGTTGAGTTCATATACAGCGCGGCCGCCCTCGAAATGGTGACGTTCGATCAGGCCCGCCTGCTCGAACTGGGTGAGTACCCGGTAGACCGTCGCGAGTCCCACGTCCATGCCTTCGGCGCTCAGGGCGCGGTAGACGTCCTCGGCCGACAGGTGGCGCACCGCGCTGGTTTCGAACAGGTTGAGGATCTTCAGCCGCGGCAGCGTGGCCTTGAGGCCGATCGTTTTCAGGTCCTCGGGTTTGCTCATGGTGCTCCGATGCGTTTTCGTTGAGCATTCGGGACCAGGGGGAAACCCTTCGTCCCATCGGTTTCGCTGCCATGCCGTTGCGGGCACCTGCGGGTGCCGGGTCGCGGGGCTCCGGCCGTTCCCCGGCGCTCGGTCGGGCAGCGACTTTGCTGTATCATAGTGACCTTTTCACTACTTGCAAATTCCTGATTTCATGCGGCTCGCAGCAATCCTGCTACTGGCCCTGGGCATTGCCGCCTGCGCGCCTCCGGACTGGCTCACGCCTTATCGGGTCGAGGTCAACCAGGGCAATTACGTGACCCAGGACATGGTGTCGAAGCTGCGTCCGGGCATGACCAAGACCCAGGTGCGTTTCGTGCTCGGCACCTCACTGCTCAACGATCCCTTCCACAAGGACCGCTGGGATTACATCTACGTCCTGCAGAAGGATGAGAGGATCATCCAGCGCCGGGTGCTCACGGTGATCTTCGTGGACGACAAGCTGCAACGGGTCGAGGGTGACGTGGTGGCGGCCGCTCCCCGGGAGGACGCGTTATCCGCGACCGCGGCGCCGGTGCCGGCCCAGCCGGCCCCCCGGGCGTCGCCACCGCCGCCTCCGCCGGAGAAGGGCTTCTTCGGCACGATGTGGGAAAAGCTGGGCTTCTGATCCGACGTCGGGGGGTAAATGAAAATTCTGAACATTGCCATCGCGGGCGCCTCCGGGCGCATGGGACGCAGTCTGCTGGAAGCCGTGGCCCAGGCTCCCGACCTGCGCCTGCACGCCGCGCTTGACCGTGCCGGCAGCCCATTCCTGAAGAAGGACGCGGGCGAGCTGATCGGGGCGCCCTGCGGGGTGCCCATCGTCGAGGACCTGCAGAGCGTGGCCCGGGGCTGCGACGTGCTGATCGATTTCACGCGCCCCGAGGGTACCCTGGCCTACGCCGAAGTCTGCCGGCGGCATGGGGTGCGCATGGTGGTGGGTACCACCGGGCTCACGGAGGAACACAAGGCGGCGCTGGCCGGCGTCTCGCAGGACATTCCGGTTGTCTTTGCCCCCAACATGAGCGTGGGCGTGAACCTGGTGTTCAAGCTCCTCGACACCGCCGCCCGCGTGCTGGCGGAGGGTTTCGACGTCGAGATCGTCGAGGCCCATCACCGGCACAAGGTGGATGCCCCCTCGGGCACGGCCCTGCGCATGGGCGAGGTGGTGGCTCAGGCCCTCGGGCGGGAGTTGCGCGGCTGCGCGGTCTATGGCCGCGAGGGCGTCACGGGCGAGCGCCAGCCCTCGACCATCGGCTTTGCCACCGTGCGCGGTGGCGACATCGTGGGCGACCACACGGTGCTGTTCGCGGGCACCGGCGAGCGGGTGGAGATCACCCACAAGGCCACCAGCCGGGCCACCTTCGCCATGGGCGCGCTGCGCGCCGCGCGGTTTCTCGCGGAAAAGAGCAGCGGTCTGTACGACATGCAGGACGTGCTCGGCTTGCGTTGACCGGGTTGCCGCGTCCCGCGTTGATCGCGGCGGCGGGTTCACGTATAATTTTCTCGGTTTTGGAGCGGGACGGGCGCGCAGCCTGTCCCGCTTTCCACATGTACCCTTAGAAACTGAGGATTCTCCGGTGACGCAACAGGTTCCAGCAGTTCTTGCGCTCGCGGACGGCACTGTTTTCCGGGGACGGTCCATCGGCGCCGAGGGGTCCTCGGCGGGGGAGGTGGTGTTCAACACCTCCATGACCGGCTACCAGGAAATCCTCACCGATCCTTCCTATTGCCGGCAGATCGTCACCCTCACCTATCCCCATATCGGCAATACGGGTACCAACCCCGAGGACGTGGAGTCCGGTCGCGTATACGCCGCCGGCCTGGTGATCCGCGACTTGCCGCTGCGCCATTCCAATTTCCGGGCCACCGGTGATCTGTCCGCCTACCTGCGTCAGGAAGGCGTCGTGGCCATCGCCGACATCGATACCCGCAAGCTCACCCGTATCCTGCGGGAGAAGGGGGCCCAGAACGGCTGCCTGATGGCGGGTAAGGTGGACGAGCAGGAGGCGCTCCGGCAGGCCCGCGCCTTCCCAGGCCTCGCCGGCATGGATCTCGCCAAGGTGGTGAGCTGCGAAGCGCCCTACGAGTGGGCCGAGGGCGAATGGCGGCTTGGCTCGGGCTACGAAGCCACGTCCAATGGGCGCTTCCACGTGGTCGCCTACGATTTCGGGGTCAAGCGCAACATCCTGCGCATGCTGGCGTCCCGGGGCTGCCGCATCACGGTGGTGCCGGCGCAGACGCCGGCCAGCGAGGTGATCAAGCGGCGGCCGGACGGGGTGTTCCTTTCGAATGGCCCTGGCGATCCGCAGCCCTGCGATTACGCCATCGGCGCGATCCGCGAGTTGCTGGAGGGGAAACTGCCGCTGTTCGGGATCTGCCTCGGGCACCAGCTGCTGGGTCTGGCCGGGGGGGCGCGCACGGTGAAAATGAAATTCGGCCACCACGGCGCCAACCACCCGGTGCAGGACCTGGATTCCGGCCGGGTGATGATTTCAAGCCAGAACCACGGATTCGCGGTGGACGCGGCGACGCTGCCGGAGAAGCTGCGGGTGACCCATGTCTCGCTGTTCGACGGCAGCCTGCAGGGCTTCGAGTTCCGCGACCGCCCGGCTTTCTGCTTCCAGGGCCACCCCGAGGCGAGCCCCGGACCCCGGGACGTGGCGCCGCTGTTCGACCGCTTTATCAAGATGATGGAGAAACAGAGGGGCTAGGGGTCAGGTGCCAGGGGCTGGTCGCGGCCCCTGATCCCTGATTCCTGATCCCTGATCGCTATGCCCCGACGCACTGACATCCACAGCATCCTGATCATCGGCGCCGGGCCGATCGTCATCGGCCAGGCCTGCGAGTTCGACTATTCCGGGGCCCAGGCCTGCAAGGCCCTGCGTCAGGAGGGCTACCGGGTCATCCTGGTGAACTCCAACCCGGCCACCATCATGACCGACCCGGAGATGGCGGACGCCACCTACATCGAGCCGGTCACCTGGCAGGTGGTGGAGAAGATCATCGAGATCGAGAAGCCGGATGCGCTGCTGCCCACCATGGGCGGCCAGACCGCGCTCAACTGCGCCCTGGACCTTGCCAGGCACGGCGTGCTCGCGAAGCACGGCGTGGAACTGATAGGCGCCTCGCGGGAGGCGATCGACAAGGCGGAGGACCGGGAGAAGTTCAAGGTGGCCATGGGCCGCATCGGTCTTCAGTCGCCGCGCTCCGCCATCGCCCACAGCATGGAGGAGGCGCTGCAGGTGCAGGCCATGGTGGGCTACCCCGCCATCATCCGGCCGTCTTTCACCCTGGGCGGATCGGGCGGCGGCATCGCCTACAACAAGGAGGAGTTCCTTGCCATCGTCGAGCGCGGGCTCGATGCCTCCCCCACCAAGGAGGTGCTGATCGAGGAGTCGGTGATCGGCTGGAAGGAATTCGAGATGGAGGTGGTGCGGGACCGCAAGGACAACTGCATCATCATCTGCGCCATCGAGAACCTGGACCCCATGGGCATCCACACCGGCGACTCCATCACGGTGGCGCCGGCTCAGACCCTCACCGACAAGGAGTACCAGCTGCTTCGGGACGCCTCCATCGCCGTGCTGCGGGAGATCGGCGTCGAGACCGGGGGGTCCAACGTCCAGTTCGCCATCAACCCGGCCGACGGGCGCATGGTGATCATCGAGATGAACCCCCGGGTGTCCCGCTCCTCGGCGCTGGCCTCCAAGGCCACCGGCTTTCCCATCGCCAAGGTTGCGGCGAAGCTGGCGGTGGGCTACACCCTGGACGAACTGCGCAACGAGATCACCGGGGGCGCGACCCCGGCTTCCTTCGAGCCCACCATAGATTACGTGGTGACGAAGGTGCCGCGCTTCGCCTTCGAGAAATTTCCCCAGGCGGACTCGCGCCTCACCACACAGATGAAATCGGTGGGCGAGGTCATGGCCATCGGCCGCTCGTTCCAGGAGTCGCTGCAGAAGGCGCTGCGCGGTCTGGAGACCGGCGCCGACGGCCTGGACGAGCGCACCACCGACCGCGAGACCATCGAGCAGGAGATCGGCGATGCCGGTCCCGACCGGCTGTTCTACGTTGCCGACGCCTTTCGCATCGGCATGGGCCTGGAAGAGGTCCACGGCCACACCCATATCGATCCCTGGTTTCTGGTCCAGATCGAGGACATCGTGCGCCAGGAGCGGGCCCTTGACGGGCGGCGTCTGGCCGACCTCGGCTTCGAGGAGCTGCGGCGGCTGAAGCGCGCCGGCTTTTCCGACCGGCGCCTCGGCAGGCTCCTGGGCGTGTCCCAGCACGACGTGCGCCGGCGGCGCCACGAGCTCGGACTGCGACCGGTCTACAAGCGGGTGGACACCTGCGCCGCGGAATTCGCCACCCGCACCGCCTACATGTACTCCACCTACGAGGAGGAGTGCGAGGCGGCGCCCAGCGACCGCCGCAAGGTGATCGTGCTCGGCGGCGGCCCGAACCGCATCGGCCAGGGCATCGAGTTCGACTACTGCTGCGTGCACGCCGCCTTTGCCCTGCGCGAGGACGGCTACGAGACCATCATGGTCAACTGCAACCCGGAGACGGTGTCCACGGATTACGACACCTCGGACCGGTTGTACTTCGAGCCCCTTACCCTGGAGGACGTGCTCGAGATCGTGCACGTGGAGAAGCCCCAGGGCGTCATCGTGCAGTACGGCGGGCAGACGCCGCTCAAGCTGGCCCGGGACCTTGAGGCGAACGGCGTGCCCATCATCGGAACCAGCCCGGACATGATCGATTGCGCCGAGGACCGGGAGCGCTTCCAGAAGATGCTCCACGAGCTGAAGCTGCTGCAGCCGCCGAACCGCACCGCCCGCGATCCCCGGGAGGCGATCCGGCTGGCGACGGAAATCGGCTATCCCCTGGTGGTGCGGCCCTCCTACGTGCTGGGCGGGCGCGCCATGGAGGTGGTGCACCAGCAGGCGGACCTGGAGCGCTACATGCGCGAGGCGGTGAAGGTTTCCAACGACTCCCCGGTGCTGCTGGACCGCTTCCTCAACGACGCCACCGAGGTGGACGTGGACGCGGTGTGCGACGGGCAGCGGGTGCTGATCGGCGGCATCATGGAGCACGTGGAGGAGGCCGGGGTGCACTCCGGCGACTCTGCCTGCTCGCTGCCGCCCTACAGCCTGTCGCCGGCGCTGCAGCAGGAACTGCGGCGCCAGACCGACGCCATGGCCCGCGCGCTGCGCGTGGTGGGCCTGATGAACGTGCAGTACGCAATCCAGGACGGCAACGTTTACGTGCTGGAAGTGAACCCCCGCGCCTCCCGGACCGTACCCTTCGTGTCCAAGGCCACCGGCCTGGCGCTGGCCAAGATCGCGGCCCGCTGCATGGTGGGCCGCGGCCTCGACGCCCAGGGCGTGAAGGGCGAGGTGATCCCGGATTTCTTCTCGGTGAAGGAGGCGGTGTTCCCCTTCATCAAGTTCCCGGGGGTGGACACGATCCTCGGGCCGGAGATGAAGTCCACGGGGGAGGTCATGGGCGTGGGGGCGAATTTTGCCGAGGCCTTCGTCAAGTCCCAGCTTGCCGCCGGCGCCCGCATCCCGTCCTCGGGCCGGGCCATCATCAGCGTGCGCGACGAGGACAAGGCGAAGACCGTGGAGGTCGCGCGCATCCTCGCCGGCGCGGGCTTCACCCTGTACGCCACCCGGGGCACCGCCGGCTACCTGCAGGCGGCGGGCCTCAGCGTGACCCCCGTGAACAAGGTGAACGAGGGCCGACCGCACGTGGTGGACATGATCAAGAACGGCGAGATCAGCATGATCATCAACACCGTGGAGCCGAAGCGCAGCGCGATCCAGGATTCCTACTCCATCCGTCGCTCCGCGCTGCAACAGCGGGTCACCTACTACACCACCATGTCCGAGGCGCGGGCCGCGTGCATGGGCATCCAGCACATGGGCGAGCTGCATGTGTTCGATGTCCAGGGCCTGCACCGGGGATTGCTCGAGCGCGGCCGGGCCTTGACCGAGTGAGCGTGCCGTCCATAATTTCATTCGTGTTCCTCCACGGGGGCCGACTGCCATGAGCAAGATTCCACTTACCGTGTTCGGCGCCGAAAAGCTGCGCGCGGAACTGCACCACATGAAGACCGTGGAGCGCCCGGCGATCATCAGCGCCATCGCCGAGGCCCGTGCCCACGGCGACCTGTCGGAGAATGCCGAATACCATGCGGCCAAGGAGCGCCAGAGCTTCATCGAGGGCCGCATCGCGGAGATCGAAGGCAAGCTCGGAAACGCCATGATCATCAATCCCGTGCTGCTGGATGCGGACGGGGCCTGCGTGTTCGGCGCCACCGTGGACCTGGAGGACATGGGCAACGGCGAGGTGGTGACCTACCAGATCGTCGGCGAGGACGAGGCCGACATCCGGGACGGCAAGATATCGATCACTTCTCCC
>DASTHR010000174.1:0-5438 GCA_035718105.1 Burkholderiales bacterium | reverse complement strand
TGGCGCCGGAGGCGCGGTCCTTCACCTCGCGGGTGACGGTGAACACGCCGTTCAGGTAGCGGGTGCCCAGCTGCGAAGCCGACAGCGCCAGGTTGGTGAACGAGGCCATCACCGCGAAGAAGGTGGCCTTGAGCCGGTCGGGGGCGGAGTTGGCGATCCAGGCCAGCATGGGGATCATGGCGATCTGCCCCAGGGGCGATTCCAGCGCCGTGTTCACCACCGCGATGAAGCGCGCATCCACCACGCCCCCGGTGTGCGCCGCCGTCCACACGTGCAGGCCGTGGTACATGCCGATCACCGGCAGGCTGAGCACGGTTCCGGCGATCGTGAGGAAGCCCACCACGTAGGCGATGGAGCGTTCCGCCATGAAGCGCCGGAACAGGAACATCCCGAACAGGGTGAGGGTGTCCCCGATCAGGGACAGCACCGCCAGGAAGCGCTGGTCGAAGCCCAGGTCGTCGATCATCCACCAGGTGACGCCGGCGCCGGGCCCGGGCACGGCGCGGAACACGAAGATCACCACCGCGGTGCCCACCAGCAGCCGCGCCGAGTCCGGATCCAGCTCCCGCATCAGCCGCGACATCAGGAACACCACGATGCCCAGGGAGCCGGCGAAGATGATCTCCTGGTTGTAGGGCACCTTGGCCAGTCCCATGCCCAGGGTGAACACGACGAAGGCCAGGCCGCCGCCCAGAATCCACCAGTTGGGGGGAGGCGCCTCGTCCCGGTGCTCCAGCATGGCCCGCGCCTCGCCCGCGCTGTAGCCCTGGCCGCGCAGCGCGCGCTCGTGGCGCCGCCGCAGGAAGCCCGCGAGCACCACCCCCGCCACGGACAGCACCGGGATTACCAGCGCCATCAGGTA
Source organism: Burkholderiales bacterium (assembly GCA_035718105.1). Lineage (GTDB taxonomy): Bacteria > Pseudomonadota > Gammaproteobacteria > Burkholderiales > UBA6910 > UBA6910. The sequence continues at coordinate 4,576 of DASTHR010000174.1, read as the reverse complement.
CACGTCGCGGTAGATGGCGACCTTCTGCGCCTCGGACATGGCCTCGACGCCGGCGAAGAGATAAATGTTGGCCAGCGACACCAGCACGCTGCCGCCGATGATGGCCACCCGCCCCAGGGTCTGCATGGTGGTGTGCATCAGGCGCCGGGTCTCGGGATCGATGGCGCGGCCCTGCTCGTCCACCCGCGGCACCGCCTCCACCGTCATGGCGTCCGCCACCACGTCCTGCACCACATAGCCCACGGGGGCGAGCAGTGCCGAAAGCACGAACCAGGCCTCCACCGGCATGAAGCTGCGCATCAGCGCGGGATCGCCGATCAGCCCGGCCATGATCAGCAGGCTCGCCGCGATCAGACCGGCGCCGAGGAACACCAGGGCGCCCTTCCAGCGCCACATCAGGTCCACGAGGTGGCCGAGAGGCATCTTGATGGCCCAGGGGATCCCGGCCCAGAAGCCCAGGGCGGCGAGGAAGGCCGCCGACAGGCCCAGGTAATCCTTCACGAAGAAGGTGCCGACGATAGCGGTCAGCCCGGACACCCCCGCCGCCATGTACACCATGAGCGGCGGCAGGTAGGTGAAACGCAACTCCCGGGCCAGTTCCAGGACGTTGCGGTCGATCCAGCGGTACAGCGAAGCAATCATTTGTTGTTCTTCGTCATCGAATTTCCACGGCCAGCCTCTGGGGCTGGGCCGGCCAGATGCCGCGTTCCAGGGCGCGGGCACCCTCGAAGGCAACCCAGCTCTCGCGACCGTAATGGCGCAGCGGACGGGCCAGCGCCTCCAGGGCGGCGGCATCCTTGGCCGCCACCAGCAGCAGCGGCTTCGCGCCGGCCCGGGCCACGGTCCAGGCCTGGGCGCTGCCGTGGCCGCGCAGCGCCTCCGGGATGCCCGGCAGCCCGCGGGCCGCAAGCCAGCGTCCGACGGCCTCCGGGGTGCCGAACACGACCATGGAATCGGCGGCGAGTGCCGTCGTCGGCGCGGAGGGCTTCGAGTCCAGGATCCGGGACGCGATCAGGGCTGATGCGGCGCGCCACGCCCCGCCCTCTTCCAGCACCAGGTAGCCGGCGGCGGGGTCGATCATGACTCCGGTGAGGATGGGCGGCGCCTCGTCCGGCGCGAGCCGGCGGAGCGCCCGGAACTCCGGGTCCAGTTCCACCGCCAGCGGCTTTCCGGGCAGTTCTGCGCCGAGGCGGGATTCACGCCCCGCCACCTCCAACACGCGGGTGACGGCCGCGCCCCCTTCGAGCTCGAAGCGCAGGGGCAGCGCCAGGCGGAAAGCCGGCTCCCGCTGGGCGACGGTCACGCTCGCGCGCCAGCCGCCGCCCGAGGGCGCGGCGCCGGCGGCCGCGAGCCGAAGCTCGGGCGCGCCGGGCCGGGTCAGCCACTGGCGGAAGAAATCCTCCAGGCCGCGCCCCGCCTCCGCCTCGAAGGCGCGGCGGAGGTCGTCCCAGCCGGCGGTGCGAAATCGGTGCTCGCGGTAGAAGCGGCGCACGCCGGCATCGAAGGCCTCGCGCCCGATGGATTCCCGCAGCATGAAGAAAAACATGGCGGGCTTGTTGTAGCCCACGATCTGGGAGGTGCCGTGGGTGCGGGACGTGAATTCGGCGACCGGGAAATCCTCGCTGGGCGCCACGGCGGTGATGTCCCGCAGCCAGGCGAGGCGCATGGCGCGGGCCGCCTCCTCGCCCTGCATTTCCTTGTAGGCGTAGTCCGCCATGAAGGTGGCGAGCCCCTCGGCCCAGTTGCCGCGCCGGTAGTCGGGGTAGACGCTGTTGCCCCACCAGTTGTGCAGCACCTCGTGGCCCAGGGAGGTGTCGCGGATGAAGGGCAGGCGCAGCACGCTCTCTCCCAGGTAGGTGAGGGTGGGCATGCCGAAGCCGGTGGGCAGCGGGCTCGAAACCACGCTGAAGGAGTCGAAGGGGTAGGGGCCGATCCGGCGCTCGTAGAGCTCGAAGTAGCGGACCAGGGCGTCGAGGTAGGCGCCGGAGAGCTCCGCCACCCGGGGATGGAACCAGGTGCGCAGCGCGATGCGCCGGCCGTCGAGGCCGGCGATGCTGCGCTCCTCCACCTCGTATGGCCCCGCCAGCAGGTCGATGGGTTCGCCGGGATGGGGGAACTCGAAGCGGGCGCGATATTTCCCGCCGGCCTCTTCCTTCGAAGTCAGGGTTCCGGCCACCAGCCCGCGCTGCCCGGCGGGCAATTCCAGGTTCAGCCGGTAGCTCGCCAGGCGCTCGGGCACGAGGGGATACCAGGCGGTGTTCCCGGGGAGGAAGGCGCCGTCGGGGCCGGCGGCGGGCTCCAGGCGCTCCAGCACCTGGCGGTGGTCGAGCCCGGTGTTTAGTTCCGCCAGCGTCCCGCGCCAGCGGATGGTGACCGGCTGGCCGCGCCGCGCCGGCGGAAGTTCGATGAGCTGATAACCCCCCTCCCGCGCCGTCCTGGTGGATAAAGGCTCGCCGCCCGCGGAAATGGACTGCAGCTGGAAGCGGGTACCCAGGGCGAGGCGGGAGGCGTCGGGCGGCAGGGTGAGGGTCGCCTCGCCCTCCAGCGACCGGGTCACGGGGTCGAGGCGAACGCTGATGTCATAGTGGGGCGTCTCCCCGGCGGGCAGCGCGGACGCGCCAGAGACGGCCGCGAGCAGCAGCGCGGCGGCGAGGACGCTCCGCCTCATGGCGCTGGAAAGCGCGCCACCATCTCGGTGGTGCCGCTTCCGCGCCCGATCTTCATGGGCAGCCAGGTGCCGGGGGCCATGGCCTGCACCGCCGAGCGCACGTCGTCGGTGCCGACGGCCGGGCGGCCCGCGATCTCCAGGATGACGTCGCCGGCGCGCAGTCCGGTGCTCTCCGCGATGCTGCCCTTCTCCACCGCCCGGATCGCCACGCCCCCCTCCACCGCCTCGATGGAGACCCCGAGCCGCGGACGCGCGGTGGCCGCCCCCTTGGGTTCCTGGACGCCGAACACCGCGTCGGCGTAGCCGGCCACCAGCTCCCCGCAATCCTTGCCGCGGTCCCAGGGCATGAGCACCTTCACCTCCCGCACTCCCAGGTCGGCGAGCTGGTGGGGAATGCCGTGGTCATGGACCACATGGCCGCCGCCGACGATGCCCACCGCCAGCGCGCCGGGGCGACGCGCCAGCGCCTCGGCGAGGCCCTGGGCCATGGCCCGGTCCCAGGTGGTCTGGCTCTCCACGAAGCGCAGGAAATCCGGGCTCTGCGGCGTGGGCTTCCCGCCATCCTTGCTCCGGTCATGCTCGAGGTAGATCTCGAACAGCTTGGCCACGTAACCGGCGGGAGCCGGCGCCGGCCGGCTGACGCCCTCCCGCTTTTCCGGCGCGACGGCATCGAAGCCCTCCCGCGTCACCTTCTTCGTGAACTCGGGCTCCACGTTCAGCGCCACCACGGGAATGCGGTTCATGCGCGCGAAATGGAGCAGCGGGAGGTAGAGCTCGGGGGCGTAGCCCCAGACCTTGTTCCACTCGCTCTGGCGCAGGAACTCCTGCTCGCCGAGTTCCCCCGCCACCCACCGGTCCAGCACCGGCTGAACGCGGCGCGGGAACATCTCGAAGCCGATCACCATGTCCGGGCGCCGGGCATGCAGCGCGGCGATCATCTGCAGCTGCCAGCGGTGGTCCTCCAGGCGGTCATGGCGCTCGCCCAGCAGCACCACCCGGCTCGCCTCGAGGCCGGCGAGCAGATACCCGGCGTCGATGCTGCCGCCGCCAGGCACCACCCAGGCGCCCACGGGCACGCAAACCTCCTGGCGTTCGGCGTGTCCTTCGATCGCCCCGATGGTCAGCCCACCCGCGAAGCCCAGGCACAGAACCAGCAGGGCATGCCGCCAGCCGCGGCGGACTCCAGGAAACCGCCGCCCGTGCCTCGATCCAGGGGAACGCTTCATTTCATGGCCTTTGTTGCTGCAAGTGGCAGAAAGACCACTGCCCGGAGAAAAGATTCATGTGGGTGGACGTATTGACGCGGTTCAATTGTTGACTATAATTATCAACTATTAGCCTATTCTAATCCACTGATGGAGCAGCCATGATCATCATCAACGGTAAAGAGATCCAGACCGACGCCGAAGGCTACCTCGCCAGCCTCGACGACTGGTCCGAGGACGTCGCCCGCTACCTCGCGGACAAGGACAACCCGGCGCTCACCGAAGCGCACTGGAAGATTCTCAACGTCATCCGGGATTACTACGCCGAGTACGGCACCGCCCCCAACCTGCGCATCCTGCAGAAGGTCCTGAAAGAGGAAGTCGGCGACGCCGCCGCTGACAAGAAATACCTTTTCACTCTGTTCCCCTACGGCCCCGCCAAGCAGGGGGCGCGCTACGCGGGCATGCCCAAGCCCACCGGTTGCGTCTGACCGCAATCGCTACGGCGGTCAGAACTTCTCCACCCAGGGCCGCAGGTCCAGTTCCAGGGTCCAGGCGCTGCGCGGCTGGAGGTGGAGCTGGTAATAGGCATCGGCGATCGCCTCCGGCTCGAGGAGGTCGCCGCCGGGATGGCCCCCGCCCTTCTCCACCACGTCGGGTTGGCGGATGCGCCCATCGAGCACGACGTGGGCGACGTGGATGC